>NZ_DBNHWK010000090.1:0-18447 GCF_057140465.1 Gaiella sp. | reverse complement strand
GAGTACGCGCCCGACGGCGATCGACCTGCGGCTACAATCGTTCCGCTCCACGGGGGCGTAGTTCAGTTGGTTAGAACGCCGGCCTGTCACGCCGGAGGTCGCGGGTTCGAGTCCCGTCGCTCCCGTCTCGAAACCGCCTGGGAACGGGCGGTCTCGTGCTCAGACTGCCACCGCGTGGGTCAGGCTGCCCACTCTGGCTCGTTGAGCGGCGGCCAGCCATGGCAGACGGAGACCCGAAGCTCTTCGCAAGGGGCTGGCCGTCGCTCCGCCTCTCTCCTCGGTCCTTCGTGCGTCGAAGAGAGGATCTGCCTACCCCACCAGCAGCGGCGCGAGCTCGCGCGGGCGGAGCGTGAAGACCGCATGGTCGGACGCGAGCTCGACAGGCCCGACGCCCAGGCGCGCCGCCATCTCACGCTGGTTCGCCGGCGGCAGGATGGTGTCCTCCGTGCACAGGATGTAGCTGCGGGGCACGTCAGGGAGTGCGCGGCCGGGCCAGGGCTGCTCCATGGCCGCCCAGCCCTGGGGGCGCTGCGTGGCCTCGAGGAAGGCGAGATACGCCTGCCGCTCCTCCGGCGGCACGATCGAGGCCAGCAGCTCGAGGTCGAACGACCGGCAGCCGTTGCCGTCGTCGCGTGAGACCGCCATGATCGTCTGGAGGGCTTCGGCACCGGCGAGGTCCACGATCGAGCGCCCCGGCTCGGGTACGAACGCCGTCACGTAGACCAGGCGGTCGACGTGGGTCTGCTCGGGCACGAGCGAGATCGTCGCTCCGCCCGCCGAGTGACCGACGACCACGACCGGCCCCTCGATCCCCGCCATCGCCTCGACCACCGTGCGGGTGTAGTCCTCGAGCATGGCCGCCGGGTCCGTGCTCGGCAGGTCGACGGCCATCGCGCGGTGACCGAGCGCCTCGAGCTCGGGGATCACCGGCGCCAGCTCGGCGGGGCTTCCGAACCCGCCATGGACGAGGACGAACGTCGTCATCGCAGCCTCACTCTCGGACGGAATCCTGTCATCGCTCGGGCGCCGCCACCGTATCGCAGTCAACAGCGTGAACGAGGGTCGACAGAGCGGCAGACGCACAGTGGATCGTCCATCCGGAGCGATGTCCAGAAGCAGACCCGGTGCCGCCGCCCGCGCGCGCGGGACGAACTCTTCGACCGCCTGACTCCGCCGCGTGGTCGAGGCGGAGCAGGGACCTCTCGATTCAGCAGTCCGGTGGCACCGCTCGATGTCTTGGGGCCGGGAGTTGCTTCACGTCGAGCACGTCGATGCCCTTCCTGGCGTCTGCGAACTCGATGGTTACGGTTGCTGCCTCGCCTCGTCCGTGAGCGCGGCGCAAGCACGTCTCGAGAGCGCTCGTCGCGGGCGATGACGGGCTGACGTCGACGTCGCCCCGGTCGGCGGCCGGGAGCGGGGCCAGGCGGCTCGCGCCCGACCCCGCTCGATCTCTCAGGCGGTCGCCTGCCAGGCCCTCCTCGTGAGAAGGACGCTCGTGACGAGCATCCAGCCCAGGAAGACGGCGAGGCCGATGATGGCGCCGCCCCCGGTCGGCGACCAGAAGCCGTCACTGGCCCACGTCGTCGCGTTGATGATCGCCCACAATGCGGCGGCGCCGGAGATCCAACCCCACCAGCGCGGGAAGATCCCGGTCCGGAACGTGGCTCCGCACACCGCCGCGAGCATCCCTGCGCCGAGCACGTTCGCGAACACGTCGAAGACGAGGGTCAGGTGGTAGAGGGGTACGACGACATCCGCTCCCTCGTCGGCGATGCTGTAGGCGAGCCCGGCTCGTGTCAGGGCCGACAGCGCGCCGACGGCGAACGTGAGCAGGAAGCTGGCGAAGGCGGCGGCCGCGAGTCGCGGTTCCCCCGCATCGCGCATCGTCGTGACCAGTGCGGCGAAGAACCACAGGAACGACAAGACCGCCAGCCCCTGGATGAACACCACCCAGAGCACTGCGTCGCGGTTGTCGCGGAAGAACTCGGCGACCGTCGCCGCGTCGTCGCCGACGGTCGGCGGGCTCCCGTAGATGGCCGCCGAGACAAGGAACAGGACGACGCCGAAGACCCCACCCGCAGCTGCGAGCCGATCCCATCTGGCCTTGTCCATTCGGAACCTCCGGTATGGATGTCGGGGCGATTGTGCGCTCTGCCACGGACAGAGCCCGACGAGTCGTGCCGCCGGCGACGGCGGGTGGCCGCCGCGAGCCCGGAGAGCCGCCCTCGGGATCCTGATCGCGGCGGGCGGCGTCTCGCCGCCCGCCCGACGCCTGAGGCGACAGGCACGACGCGACGACGCCGCGCGGCGGCGTCCGCGACACTCCACACCGATGGCCCAGCGCGCGGAGCTCACACGGCTCGTATGGGTCGCGATCGCCGCCGCGGTCGTGACGATCGCCCTCAAGCTCGTCGCCTGGCGGCTGACGGGCTCGGTGGGCCTCCTCTCGGACGCGGCCGAGTCGGTCGTCAACCTCGTCGCCGCGACCATCGCCCTGATCACGATCCGCTGGGCGTCACGCCCGCCGGACGAGGAGCACATGTACGGGCACGAGAAGGCCGAGTACTTCTCCGCCGTCCTCGAGGGGGCGCTCATCGTCGTCGCTGCTGCGGGGATCGTCTGGATGGCGGTCGACCGACTCCTCCACCCCAGGCCGCTCGCCGACGTCGACGTCGGGATCGCCGTCTCGGCCGCAGCGTCCGCGATCAACCTCGCCGTCGGCCTCGTCCTCGTCAGGGCCGGACGCCGTCACCGCTCGATCACGCTCGAGGCTGACGGGCGACACCTCCTGACCGACGTGTGGACGTCGGTCGCCGTCATCGCCGGCATCGCCCTCGTCTGGGCGACGGGGTGGGAACGACTCGACCCGCTGATCGCCCTCGCCGTCGCCGCGAACATCATCGCCACCGGCATCGTCCTGATGCGCCGGTCGGGCGGCGGACTGCTCGACCGCGCGCTCCCCGACGCGGAGCAGGAGGCGATCGCGGAGGTGCTCGACCGCGCCCGCGCCGAGGGGATCGCGTTCCACGCCGTCCGGACGCGGCAAGCCGGGCGCCGGTCGTTCGTGTCCGTGCACGTCCTCGTGCCGGGCTCCTGGTCGATCCAGCGTGGGCACGACCTGTCCGAGCGCCTGGAAGGGGAGATTCGCGCGGCGCTGCCGCACGCGAGCGTGCTCACGCACCTGGAGCCGATCGAGGACCGCGCGTCGTTCGAGGACGAGACGCTCGACCGGGGCGACGGCCCTCCGGCGTGAGTGACTCCGGGGCGGGGCGGATGTCGAAGCTAGACTCGCGACGACCCTGCAACCGCCTCGGAGAACGCTCTATGTCGACTCACCGTCTCGCTCCCATCGTCGTCGCTGTCGCGATCGCCGTGCTCGTCGTCGCGATCGCTCCCTCTGCCGGGGCCAAGGACGGCGACGTCCGCGTCCGCGGCACCTGTAGCGCGGCCTCGACCGTCAAGCTCAAGCTGAGCGACGAGGACGGCCGCCTCGAGATCGAGCTCGAGGTCGACCAGAACCGGAACGGCGTCCGCTGGAAGGTGGTGCTGCGACGGAACGGCAAGGTCGTCAGACGGGCGGCTCCCGTCACCCGCGCGCCGAGCGGCTCGTTCACGCTCCGCCGCGTGATCGCCAACGCACCGGGCGTCGACCGGGTGGTGGCGGTGGCGACGAGCCCGGCCCGGGAGCGCTGCGTCGCGCGCGCCTCGTTCTGAGGAGGGAGCGTCGCCGTCGGGTCTCCGGCGGCGACGCTCCCCCCGTCAGTCTCGATCAGCAGCTAGCGCGACCATCGCGGGCCGCCCCGCGCCGACGCGTTCGCGGCCGGAGAGCCGGCCACATCGCCGGTCGAGGCCGCCTGGAAGGCGCGCAGGTGCTGCTGCGACCCGGCGAGCAGGCTCGCGTAGACACGGTCGAGTCTCGACTCGTCGGTCTGCTCGCTTGCCGCACTCAGATCGGCGATGTCGAGCGTCTCGATCCGGACGCCGACGGCGAGCGCTGCCGCGACCGACCGGGAGCCCTGTGCGACGAGCTCGTCGTAGAGCTCCTGGAAGCGCTGCGACGGGAAGGCCCCGACCGCGTACCCGTCGGCCGGGTCCGCGACGCCGTAGGCGGCGAGCGCCCGCTCGACGGCCTGCTCGTGTCGGGTCTCCGAGGCGGCGATCCGCGTGAAGATCGACAATCCCGTCTCGGCGGCGAGCGCGACGTAGACGTCGTGCGCGAGCTTCTCCTCCTCGCGCATCGAGAGGAGCGTTGCGCGCTCCGCTGCGCCCAGCCCGGTGGCTGCGGGGACGGCAGCGACTGCGACCCCGGCCACGACGAGCGCCGCGAGCGCGACGGTGAGTGTGCGAATGGAGGCGATCATCGTCTCCCCCTTTCCGTTTCCCTGGCACCCACTCGATCACGAGCAGCTGAAACGGGCCTGAGACTGCTGTAAGCAGTCTTGGAAGGCTTCGGCGTGCTTTCATGCAGGGGTGTCCCACCGTCGGGTACACCTGCTCGCAGCGCTGCTGACGGCCCTCGCGCTCGTCGGCGCCGGGTGCGGCGGCGACTCCACGACCGCGCCCGCCGACACCGCGACGCAGACCGAGGCCGCGACCTCGCAGGTCACGCTGCTGGAGCCGGCCGCTGCGCATGCGCTGATCGCCGGCGGGGACGTCGAGGTGCTCGACGTCCGGACGCCCGCCGAGTACGACGAGGGGCACATCGAGGGCGCGACGCTGATCGACTTCTACGAGCCCGACTTCGCGACGCGGATCGGCGAGCTCGACCACGACAAGGAGTACGTCGTCTACTGCCGCTCCGGCAACCGGAGCAGCCAGGCCGTCGCGCTGATGGCCGCGCAGGGCTTCACCGCTGTCAACGACGTCGACGGCGGCATCGTCGCCTGGCAGGGCGCGGGCCTCCCCGTCATGCCCTGACCCGGGGCCCCGCAGCGATGCGACACTAGCGCCATGGCACGCGTCGAGGAGACACCGCTTCCCGGCGTCGGCACGCGGTACGCGTTCGCGACCGAGACGGGGCAGCGCCTCGGCGTGATCGTGCACCGGGACGGCCACCGCGAGCTCCTCGTCTACGACCGGGGCGATCCCGACGCCTGCGCCGCAGCGCTCGGCCTCGACGAGGATGCGGCACGGACGCTCGTCGACCTCCTCGGAGGGTCCGAGGTGAGCGAGCGGCTCGACGTCGCCCTCCGCCAGTCGATCGAGGGCCTCACCCTCGAGTGGGTCGAGATCCCGTCCGGGTCGCCGGCGGCCGACGCCTCGATCTCCGACCTCGGGCTCCGCCGGGGGACCGGCGCGTCGATCGTCGCGGTCGTGCGCGAGGGCCGGACGACGACGTCACCGAGGAGCGACTTCGTGCTGCACGGCGGCGACACCGCCGTGCTCGTCGGCTCCCGCGAGGCGATCGACCGGGCTGCCGAGATCCTGCGACGTGCCTGAGCTGCTCCCCCTCGCCGCGTCGAGCGGCGAGATCGCGACGATCTTCCTCGAGCTCGGCGTGGTCATGCTGCTCCTCGCGATCATCGCCCGCCTCGCAGCACACACGGGCTTCTCGCCGATCCCGGGGTACCTCCTCGCCGGCCTCGCATTCGGCGCGCTCTCCCCGACCGACCTCACCGGTGACTTCATCGACATCGGCGCGCAGATCGGCGTCGTGCTCCTCCTCTTCACGCTCGGTCTCGAGTACACGGGGGACGAGCTCGTCGGCAACCTGCGCACCGGCCTCCCCGCAGGCGCCGCGGACCTGCTGCTGAACGGCGCTCCCGGCGTCGCCTTCGGGCTGCTGCTCGGGTGGAGCTTCGAGGCCTCGCTCCTGCTCGGCGGCATCACCTACATCACGTCGTCGGGGATCGTGGCGAAGGTGCTCGGCGACCTCGGCCGCCTGGGGAACCGGGAGACGCCCGTGATCCTCTCGCTGCTCGTGATCGAGGACCTCGTGATGGCGTTCTACCTCCCGCTCGTCGCGGTGCTCCTCGCGGGCTCCGGCGTCTTCTCGGGCATCGTCTCGATCGCCGTCGCCCTCGGCGCCGCCCTCGGCACGCTCGTCGTCGCCGTGCGTTTCGGCCCACGGCTCTCACGGGCCCTCGGCCACGAGTCGAACGAGGCGCTGCTGCTCACCGTGCTCGGCATCGTGCTCGTCGTCGCCGGCGCGGCCGAGGCGATCAAGGTGTCCGCCGCCGTCGGGGCGTTCCTCGTCGGAATCGCCCTCTCCGACCAGGTCGCACACCGCTCGAGAGCCCTGATCATGCCGCTGCGGGATCTCTTCGCAGCGGTCTTCTTCGTCTTCTTCGGCCTCCAGATCGACGCCGGCGCGCTTCCGAAGGCGGCGGTGGCGGCGATCGTGCTCGCTCTCGTCACGGGCGCGACGAAGGTCGTCACCGGCTGGTGGGCGGCCGCGCGCGCGGGGATCGGGATCCCCGGGCGCGTGCGCGCAGGGACGGCGCTCGTCGCACGCGGGGAGTTCTCGATCGTGATCGCCGGCATCGCCGTCGCCGAGGGCGTCGAATCCGACCTGGGGCCGCTCGCCGCCGCGTACGTGCTCGCCCTGGCGATCGTCGGGCCGGTGCTCACCAGGACCGCCGACCGGCTCGCCGCGCCACTCGTCGCTCGTCGTGTCGTCGCCGAGCCGGCACGGTAGCGTTCCGCCCGTGACGAGCACGCTGGCCGGCAGCTCCACGTTCGGGGTTCCCCCCGACCTACGGGCGGAGCTCGAGCGCGGGCGCACGCTCCCCGCGGGCTGGTACTCGGGCCAGGCGGTGTACGACGCCGAGCAGGAGCTGATCTTCGGACGATCCTGGCAGTACGCCGGTGTCGCCTCGCAGGTGGCGGAGCCGGGCCAGTACCTCACCTGCCGGGCCGGGGCCGTGCCGATCGTCGTCGTGCGCGACCGCGAGGGGGCGCTCCGCGCCCACGTCAACGTGTGCCGGCACCGCGGCCACCTGGTCGCCGAGGGCTGCGGGCGGCGCGAGACGCTGCAGTGCGCATACCACGCGTGGACGTACGACCTCGACGGATCGCTCCGCCGCGCCCCGCGCTCCGATCGGGAGCCGGGCTTCGACGCGGCCGACTGGTCGCTGCACCCGGCGTCCGTCGACACGTGGGGGTCGCTCGTCTTCGTCAACCCCGACCCCGACCCCGTGCCGCTGCTGGAGACGCTCGGGCCCGTCCCGCAGTCGCTCGCCGACGCCGGTCTCGACCTCTCCACGCTCGAGCACCGCGGCCGGTCGCGGGAGTGGCTCGTCGAGGCGAACTGGAAGCTCGTCGTCGAGAACTTCCTCGAGTGCTACCACTGCCCGGTCGCCCACCCGAGCTTCAGCCGCCTGATCGACGTCGACCCCGACGCCTACCGGCTGACCACGGCCCGGTGGACGTCGAGCCAGTTCGGGGAGGTCGAGCAGCGTGCTCCGTCCCGGTACCCCTACGACCCGGTCGGGGCGATCGAGGCCGCGCAGTTCCACTTCGGCTGGCCGAACTGGTCGCTCAACGTGTTCCCCGGCCCCCCGAACGTGCGCGTCCTCGTGTTCCAGCCCGACGGGCCGCATCGCACGTCGACGTTCGTCGACGGCTTCTGGGCACCGGGCACGCCCGACAGCGTGATCGAGGAGATCACCGAGTTCGGGGTGATCGTCGGCGCCGAGGACACGACGCTCGTCGAGTCCGTCCATCGCGGCCTGGCGACCGGGCTCGTCGAGCAGGGTCGCCTGCTGCTCGACAGCGAACGGCTGATCCAGCACTTCCAGCTGCTCGTGCACGACGCCCTCGCGTAGGGCGGCTATCCGACCCTCCTGGGCCCGACCCCGATCCCCGCCTCCGTTGGCCCGGGCCGACTCGGGCTCTGCGGCCGCGACCGCTCGTGACTGGCTCGGAAGCCGTCGACGGCCCCGGTTGCACCGGCGCGACAGGCCGTACTCTGCGCTCGTGGGCCTTCTCGCTTCCCGCGTGCCGAGGTCGCTCGTCCTCTCGACCGACCTCGACGTGCTCCCGGTCGACCGGGTCGTCGAGCAGCGAGACGGCTACCTCGTGGCGCGCTCACCGCGCAACCCCACCCACCATTGGGGCAACCTCCTGCTCTTCGACGATCCTCCTGCGCCGGGGGACGGTGCCCGCTGGGAGGCGCTCTTCGAGCAGGAGTTCACCCACGAGCGGCGCATCGGGCACCGCGCGTTCACGTGGGACCGCACGGACGGCGCCGTCGGGGCGGCGCGAGGCGAGCTCGTGGATCGCGGCTACGAGCTGGCAGAGGACATCGGTCTCGTGGCGACGGCCGCGGACGTTCGCCCGCACCGGCGCGCGAACCGGAAGGTGGCCGTGCGCGCGCTCGACCCGGCGGAGGGAGCCGACGAGGACCTCTGGGCGGCAGTCGTCGAGCTGGAGGTGGCAACCCGGGAGCCGGGGTACGGGGAAGCGCCGTTCCGGACGTTCAGCCGCGCCCGGCTCGACGGGCTCCGCGAGCACTTCACGTCCGGCCGCGGGAGCTGGTACGCGGCGCTCGACCCGTCGTCGGGGGAGCTCACGGCAAGCTGCGGGATCGTCGTCACGGACGGCCGCGGGAGGTTCCAGTCCGTCGTCACCGCGCCCGAGCACCGTCGTCGAGGGATCTGCTCGCGCCTCGTGGTCGACGCCGCCCGGGACGCGGTCGGGCGCTTCGGCGCGAGACGCCTCGTGATCGTCGCCGATCTCCACTACCACGCACTCGGGCTGTACGAGTCGCTCGGGTTCACCCGCAGCGAGCACGTCGTCGGCGCCTCGCGGGCGCTGGACGGCGGGGTGGAGAGCGAGCCGGGCGAGCCCGCGTCCTACGACGCGGGCGGCGGCTCGATCGCGTCGGTGCCCGCGTCGAGGATCCCGAGCTCCGGGTCGAGCCGCATCAGCGCCTTGCGGCCGTAGAAGCCGAGCTTCTCCCGGGAGTCGGTGATGTCGAGCTCGCGCATCGTCATCTGGCCGATCCGGTCGAGAGGCCCGAACACGGCGCCCTCGACACGCTCCATCGAGAGCCGCTCGGGGTCGTACGTCGCGTTCTCGCTCGTCGTGTCGAGGATCGTGTAGTCGTCCCCCCGGCGGAGCTCCACCGTCACCTCGCCCGACACGGCGTGCCCGACCCAGCTCTGCAGCGAGTGGCGGAGCATCAGCGCCTGCGGGTCGAACCAGCGGCCCTCGTAGAGCAGCCGCCCGAGCTGGCGCCCCATCGTGCGGTAGTTGTCGATCGTCGGCTCGTTGTGGATGGCGTTCACGAGGCGCTCGTAGGCGAGCCAGAGCAGCGCCATCCCCGGTGCCTCGTACACGCCCCGGCTCTTCGCCTCGATCACGCGATTCTCGATCTGGTCGGACATGCCGAGGCCGTGGCGGCCGCCGATCGCGTTCGCCTCGAGCGCGATCGCCACCTGGTCCTCGAACTCGACGCCGTTCAGGGCGACCGGCCAGCCGTCCTCGAAGCGGACCACGACGACCTCGGGCTCGATCGCGACCGCGGCGTCCCAGAAGCGGACACCCATGATCGGCTCCACGATCGCGAGCGAGCGATCCAGGTGCTCGAGCTCCTTCGCCTCGTGGGTCGCGCCCCAGATGTTCGCGTCGGTCGAGTACGCGAGCTCGGCGCTCGCCCGGTAGGGCAGGCCTCGCTCGGCGAGCCAGGCGCTGAGCTCGGCGCGGCCGCCGAGCTCGTCGACGAACCGCGGGTCGAGCCACGGCTTGTAGATCCGGAGGTTCTCGTTCACGAGCAGCCCGTAGCGGAAGAAGCGCTCGATGTCGTTGCCCTTGTAGGTCGAGCCGTCCCCCCAGATGTCGATCCCGTGGCGGCGCATCGCGCTGACGAGCATCGTCCCGGTGACCGCACGTCCGAGCGGCGTCGTGTTGAAGTAGGGCTTCCCGCCCGTCGAGACGTGGAAGGCGCCGCACTGCAGCGCGACGAGCCCCTCGTGGACGAGCTGCCGACGGCAGTCGAGGATGTGGGCCTCCTCGGCGCCGACCTCGAGCGCCCGCGCCGGGATCCCCGCGACGTCGTCCTCGTCGTACTGCCCGAGGTCGGCGGTGTACGCGTGCGGGATCGCGCCGTACTCGCGGATCCACGCGACTGCGACCGAGGTGTCGAGGCCGCCGGAGAAGGCGATGCCGATGCGTTCGCCGACGGGCAGGGAGGTGAGGATGCGGGACACGGGCGGTGGCGGATCGGTGTCGCGGTGCCCGGCAGAGGATAGAGGCGGGCGGCGACCCGGTGGCGCGTCAGCCGACGGCGACGACGACCGACGCGGCGAAGAGGACGGCGGCGATCCCGTACATCGCCGCCGCGGCGAGGGCGCGGCCGCGCGTCCCGACCAGCGCGACGACGGCCGCGATCGCACACACGACGCCGCACAGCGCGCCGATCGCGACGACGAAGGCGGTCACGGCGGAGACGTCGGTGAGGACGGCGAGCGCGAGCAGCAGGACGGCGAGCGGGAGCAGCCGCACGAGGTCGCGACGGACGCGCTCCGCAGAGAGGGCACCGTCGACCGAGCCGTACGTCGTCATGAGGACGGGTACGCCGCGCCGCGGCGGAACCCTGCAGGAGAGATACTGCCGCGATGTCGCCCACGACCTCTCGAGCGCTGTTCACGTGGATCGCCGAGAGCGTGGCCGGCGGCGAGTCCAGCTACGCGCGACTGCGGGCGGGCGGACAGCTCGTGATGGACCGCGCCGAGGGGGCGCGCATCCACGACGTCGACGGTCGGGCCTACCTCGACTACTGCGGGGGGTACGGCGTCAACCTCTTCGGTCACGCCCCCCGCTTCCTGCTCGAGGCGATCACCGAGACGATGGGGCAGATCGGCGTCCACGTCGCGTACCCGCACCGGCTCGCGGGCGAGGTCGGGGAGCTCGTCGTCTCGCTCGTCCCGGGGATCGAGCAGCTCCGGTTCGCCGCCTCGGGCACCGAGGCGACGCAGGCGGCCGTCCGCCTCGTGCGTGCCGCGACGGGACGCGACTTGATCCTCAAGTTCGAGGGGCACTACCACGGGTGGGCCGACCACCTCTGCGCCGGGCTCGGCGCGGCCAGCGCCTCGCGTCCGGCGACACCGGACTCGCCGGGCGTGCCTGCGGCCGCGCTCGACGCGGTGTGGGTGCTGCCGTTCAACGACGTCGAGGCCCTGCGCGAGGCGATCGCGGCGGCCGGCGAACGCCTCGCGGGCGCGATCCTCGAGCCCGCGGCCGGCTCCGGCGGACTGATCCGTCCCACCGCCGCGTTCCTCGAGGCGCTGCTCGCCGACGTGCGGGCCGCCGGCGGCCTCGTCGTCTTCGACGAGGTGATGACCGGCTTCCGGCTCGCGCCGGGCGGGGCCCAGGAGCTGCTCGGCGTGACGCCGGACGTGACCGTCCTCGGGAAGATCGTCGGCGGCGGCCTCGGGCTCGCCGCCTTCGGCGGCTCGCGCGAGCTGATGCGGCTCGAGGCCGAGAACCGGGTCGTCCACGGCGGCACGACCACCGGCTCACCGGCGGCACTCGCCGCCTCGCGGTCGATCCTCACCCGACTCCACGACCGGCCGGAGCTGTACGAGACGCTGGAGACGACCTCGGCCGCGCTCGCCGACGGCATCGAGCGGGCATTCGCCGAGGCCGGCGTGGCCGGCCACGTGCGACGGGTCGGCAGCATGCTGCAGCCGTTCTTCTCGCCCCGTCCGGCCACCGAGCCCCTGACGCTCGCCGAGGTCGCGGCCCTGCAGGACGACGAGCGCTTCGTCGCCTTCTGCGACGCTCTCGAGGAGTGCGGGGTGATCGGGCACCGCTACCCGCTCGGCCGGTGGTTCGTCTCGCTCGCGCACACGCCGGCGGACGTCGACGAGACCGTCGCCGCGGTGCGCGCGGCGCTCGCCCGGATCGACGTGCAGCCGGTGACGGGCTGACCGCGGCCGCCGGCGGCTACGCCGGGCTCGTGAGGGCGGCGTGGATCCGACGCTGGAAGTGCCCGATCAGCCGCTCGCTCTCGCCGAACAGCCGCCCCTGCGGCACCGCGCCCGAGTCGAGGCCCGCCTGCACCGACTCGACGAGCGACTGGTCCTCCATCCCCACCTGCTGGCTGAACGCGATGATCTCCTCCATCTCCTCGTCGGCGACGTCCGGCGCGAAGAAGTAGTCCGAGTAGCCGGTCGTGCGGCCCGGGCCCGCGGGCAGCCAGACGTCCATCGACACGTTCGGACGGCCCGCCTCGATGTCGATCGTCGTGCTCGGCCACAGGTGGTGGTACTGGGCGCTCTCGATGCCGTCGCGCGGACGGTACGGCGCGCGGGCCGTCCCCTCCCGGACCCCGGGGCGGACATCGGCGAACTGGCTCGTCGAGAGCGGCCGCTCGACGACCGCGTACATGTCCGGGTCGACGTCCACGACCTTCGCGAGCCCGGGGTGCGCGACCGCGCAGTGGTAGCACTCGAGGTAGTTCTCGACCGCGTTCTTCCAGTTGACGGGAGCCTCCCACTCGACGCGCCGCCGGAAGACGAGGGCGTCGAGGTCGAGCCCGCTCCCCTCGACGGCCTCGCGGACACCGTCGAGGAGCAGCGCGAACGGCGGCGCCGCGGGATCCGGGTTGGCGAAGACGAACGGCCCCCAGGTCGTGACGGAGACGGGGAGCAGTGCGAACGCGTCGGGGTCGAAGTCGGGCTCGCGCTCGCTCCGGGGAGCCTTCAGCAGCGCCCCGTCGAGCCCGTACGTCCAGGCGTGATAGGGGCACTGGAGCGTCGCGCGACAGCCCTCCCCCTCGGCGACGAGGTGGCCGCGGTGCCGGCACACGTTGACGAACCCGCGTAGCTCTCCCGACCCGTCGCGCACGACGACGACGGGGACGTGCGCCACCTGCGACGAGAAGAACGAGCCGGTCTCCGGAAGCTGGTCGAGCCGCCCGACGTACTGCCACGACCGGGCGAAGATCCGCTCGAGCTCGAGGCGGTACACGACCTCGGACGAGTACCAGGAGGCGGGAAGCGTCCAGCCGTCCTCGAGCGGGTGCTCCACCGGAGGCAGCATCGCCGTGGCACCGTTACCTGTCGTGGGCATTCGTCGCCTCCCGCTCGCGGTTGTTCCTGACTGTCCGGTCAGTCAGGATAGGCGGGCGCTCCGGAATCGGTCAAGATACGTCCCCGCGTGACCGCCCCCGCACCCACCATGGACTCCCCCCGCGTCGTCACGATCCTCGAGGCAGCGTGCCGTGTCGTGATCAGGGACGGTGCGCACGGCCTGCGCATGGCCTCCGTCGCCGACGAGGCCGGAGTGTCGAAGGCGCTCGTCCACTACTACTTCCCGACGCGGCAGAACCTCCTGCGGGCCGCGTTCGCGCTCTCCGAGGAGCGCTGGGAGCAGCTCGTCGCGGACGAGGTCGCCGAGCTGCCCACGGGGCGCGATCGCGTGGTGCACAGCCTCGCCGCCTGCATCGACACGACTCCGCCCCACGGCGAGTTCAGGGCGCTCTGGACGGCGATGTGGACGGGGCTCCACGGCGACGAGGAGTTGCGCCCGGAGGTCCGGACGCACTACCGGGCCTGGATCGACCTCCTCGCCGAGCGCGTCCGCGAAGGGCAGGCGGACGGGTCGATCGACCCGGATGTCGACGCCGACGTCACCGCGTACCGGCTCGCCGCCCTCACCGACGGCCTCGACTCGATCCTCTACCTCGGCCTGTCGGAGCCGGTGGAGGTGCAGGCAGCGCTCCGGGCCGCCTGCGAGCAGGAGCTCGACCGGTGACCAGGCTCTCGTCGCAGGGCGTCTCGCTCGCCGGGGTCACGAAGCGCTTCGACGAGGTCGTCGCCGTCGACGACGTCACGCTGGAGATCGCGAACGGGGAGTTCTTCTCGCTGCTCGGGCCGTCGGGCTGCGGGAAGACGACGAGCCTGCGCATGATCGCCGGCTTTGAGCGCCCCGACGCGGGCCGGATCGTGATCGGCGAGGACGACGTGACGGAGACGCCGCCGAACAAGCGGCCGGTGAACACCGTCTTCCAGAGCTACGCGCTCTTCCCGCACCTGACGGTCGGCGACAACGTCGCCTTCGGCCTCCGCTTCACGAGCACGCCGAAGTCGGAGCGCGGCCGGCTCGTCGGCGAGGTGCTCGAGCTCGTGCGCCTGTCGGGGTACGAGCACCGCAAGCCGCACCAGCTGTCGGGCGGGCAGCAGCAGCGCGTCGCGCTCGCCCGCGCGCTGATCCTCAACCCGTCGGTGCTGCTGCTCGACGAGCCGCTCGGCGCGCTCGACGCCAAGCTGCGCCGCGAGCTGCAGGTGGAGCTGAAGAGCCTCCAGCGCGAGGTCGGCATCACTTTCGTCTACGTCACGCACGATCAGGAGGAGGCGCTGACGATGTCCGACCGGCTGGCGGTGATGTCCGGCGGGCGCGTCGAGCAGGTCGGCACGCCGCGCGACGTGTACGAGCGGCCGGCGACGGTCTTCGTCGCCGACTTCCTCGGCGTGTCGAACCTGATGCGCGCGCACGCGCGGCCGGACCGGGCCGTCGACGTCGGCGGGGTGACGCTCCGTGTCGAGGGCGCCGTCGGCGGGCAGGCGGGCGTCGTGCGGGTGACGATCCGGCCCGAGCGCGTCCGGATCGAGCCGGAGGGAACGGGCGGCGAGAACCGCGTCCCGGCGACGATCGAGCGCTTCGTCTACCTCGGCTCGACGACCCAGGTGTTCGTCACGCTCCCCGGCGGGGAGCGGGTGCAGGCACTCGTCGCCAACTCCGGCGACGTCGACGAGTACGACGTCGGCTCCCCCGTCACGGCGTGGCTGCCCGCCGACGCGCTGCGCGTGCTGGCGGACGACGAGACGACGGCCTAGCCGCCGGCGCGCGCGAGCGTCACCCGTCCGAGCGCGACGGGCCGGTCCGGCTCGTCGACGGGTGCGATCTCGACGTCGGCGACGGCGAGCCGGCGGCCCGCCCGGCGCACCGTCCCGGTCACCCGGTGCGACACCGGACGGGCGAGCCGCGTGAAGTCGACGCGCAGGTCGACGACGAGCCAGTCCTCGCCGTGGGCCGACGCCACGGCGGCCCAGGCCACGGTGTCGACGCAGGTCGCGAGGGCGCCGCCGTGGAGGAACGCCGTCTCGTCCTCGACCACGGCCGTCTCGGTCGGCTCGAGCAGGAAGACCGCACGCCCGTCCCGGGCCTCCTCCTGCACGAGGCCGATCGCCGCGTCGAGTCGCTCCTGCTCCGCCACCTCAGCCCTCGATCCGTGCGAGCTCGTCCATCGCCGAGCCCTTCCCTCCGCCGCGGAGCGAGACGAGCTTCCAGATGCCGAACGCGATGCCCGCGATCGCGACGGTGACGAACAGTGTCAGGCTGGCGAGCGCGTTCAACGCAGGGGTCGGCGACCCACGCGCGTTCGAGTAGATCTTCACCGGCACCGTGTCGGTGGTCGACCCGGACGAGAGGAACGCGCTCACGACGAAGTCGTCCATCGAGATCGCGAAGACGATGATCGCGCTCGCGATGATCGCGGGCCAGAGCATCGGGAGCAGCGCCATGCGCAGCGCCTGGATGGGCGTCGCCCCGAGGTCGCGCGCCGCCTCCTCGTACTCGGGGCCGATCGAGAGCAGGCGGCCGCGGACGATGATGAGGACGAACGAGATCGAGAAGGTCACGTGTCCGATCGCCTGGGCCATCGTGCCGAGGTCGATGAACGTGAAGACGCTGACGAAGGTGAGGAGCAGCGCGGTGCCCATCACGATCTCCGGCGTGACGAGCGGCACCATCGAGACGAACCGGGCGCCGGTCGCCGTTCGGCCGCGCCAGCGCGTGAGCCCGATCGCGAGCG
The DNA here is from genome assembly GCF_057140465.1 of Gaiella sp. Classification (NCBI taxonomy): domain Bacteria; kingdom Bacillati; phylum Actinomycetota; class Thermoleophilia; order Gaiellales; family Gaiellaceae; genus Gaiella; species Gaiella sp. Next base: position 2,687 of record NZ_DBNHWK010000090.1, on the reverse strand, counting down.
CGACTCCCAGCGGCACCGTGATCGCGATCGCGAGACCGGCGAGCTTGAGCGACTGGAAGAGCGCGATGTGCAGATCGGGGTCGTGGAAGACCGACAGGTCGGGATCGCCCCACCACCACCGCGTCGACCAGCCCTGGGCGGTCGAGCGGGAGCGGCCCTCGTTGAACGAGAAGCGGATCGCGATCAGGATCGGGACGATCGACCAGGCGAGGTAGACGAGCGTGAAGAGCAGGAGGAACCGCGGCCTGCCCCACGGGTTGGCCCACCACCGCCCGAAGCGCGACAGGGCGCTCGCACGGGGCGGCGGGACGGCGACCGTCGCCTCGCTCACGCCTGGAGCCTCCGCTGGGTGCGGGCCGTCGCATACAGGTAGTAGGCCATCAGGACGCCGAGCAGCAGCATCAGCGCGACGACGAGCGCGGCGCCGACCGGCTGCTGCTGGCCGCCCCGGATGTAGAGGTTGATCTGGTTGCCGATCATCGTCGTGTTCGGCGAGCCGGAGAGGAGGTCGGGCGTGTAGTAGTCGCCGAACATCGGCAGCGCGATGATCACGACGCCGGCCATCATCGCCGGCACCGACAGGGGGAAGGTGACGAGCCGGAACGCGTGGAACGAGCTCGCCCCGAGGTCACGGGCCGCCTCGAGCAGGCTGCGGTCGATGCGGTCGAGGAACGCGTACAACGGCAGGATCATGAAGGGCACGTAGCCGTAGACGAGCCCGAGCACGACCGACGAGGCCCGCCCGTCGAGCCAGGTGCGGGGCTCGCCCAGCACGTGGAGCCAGACGAGCACGTCGTTCACCCAGCCGTCGTCCTGGAGCAGGTTGATCCACGCGAGCATCCGCATCAGGTAGCTGATGAAGAAGGGAGCGATCAGCCCGGCGAGGAGCAGGCTCTTCCAGCGCCCCCCGAACCGCGCGACGTAGTAGGCGACCGGGTAGGCGATGAGGAGCGAGATCACGACCGCGATCACCACGTACCAGATCGTGCGCAGGAAGACCTTGCGGAAGATCGCCTCCGACGAGAAGAGTCCGTCGAACACGGTCGAGAAGGCCTTCGTGTTCCAGTCGAGAGGCGACCAGGCCGGCCGGGGGGTCTGCAGGATCGGGTCGACCGAGCCCAGGGCGACGCAGAGGATGACGTAGAAGGGGACGAGGAAGAAGAGCAGCAGCCAGCCGACGCCCGGGGCGGCGAGGCCGCCCCAGAACGCGTTTCGGCCCTGTCTCACGGGTGCTCTCTGCTCAGATGCCGGCCTTGAACGCCGCCCAGGTGTCCTGCCACAGGACCTGGCCGTCGGGCGAGAGCTCGAGCTCGAAGTACCCGGTGTCGAAGTCGCTCTCGCGCACGACGGTGCTGCGCAGGTTCTCCGGCACGACCTCGTCGCTCACGAGGCTGTCGGGGTCGATGCTCGTGAGCGGCGGCTGGTAGCCGACGAACTGGACGAAGTTGTCGTAGGCGTTCTGCTCGTCGAGCATGAAGTTGAGGAAGTGGTGCGCGAGCACCGGGTTCTTCGCCGACTTCAGCACCGCCATCTGGTCGTTGCCGATCGGGCCCGTGCCGTCCTCCGGGAACCAGTAGCCGAGGACGTCGGCCCCGACGCCCTTCGGGAGGTAGTAGGGGGCCGAGACGAGGTCGCCCGACCACGCCTGATGCACCCAGGCGGAGCCCTCGGGGAGCTTCACGTAGTCCTCCGTGGAGACCTTGATGTTGACGGCGTCGATCAACGACAGCAGCTCGTCCTTCGCGAGCTCGAGGTCCTCGGGCTTCTCGGTGTTGACGTCGGTGATGCCGTTCCGCAGCAGCATGAAGACGGGGGCCTCGCGGCTGTCGTCGAGGAGCCACGTGTTCCCCTTGTGTGCGGTCTCCCAGAAGATGTCGTACGGGTTGTCGTACTCCTCCGGCGTCTTCGTGACCTTGTCCGCCCGGTAGCCGATGCCGGTCGTGTAGATCGTGTACGGCACCGTGTACTGGGATCCCAGGTCGTAGAAGGGGTCCTGCAGCGACGGCCAGATGTTCGCGGCGAGGTTCGGGATGTAGTCCTTGTTCAGCGGCTGGAGCTGCTTGGCGAGCACGAGCCGTCCCAGCCGGTCGGGCGTCGGGAAGAAGACGTCGAAGTCGACCGCTCCGGACGCGATCTTGGCGATCGCCTCGTCCATCGTCGAGAACGTCGTCAGCTGCACGTCGACGCCGTACTCCTTGCCGAAGTCGTTGAGCTTCTTCTTCCAGAGGTAGTCGACCCAGTTGTAGATCTTGAGCGGGCCCTTCTCGGGGTCGAGGCCGGACGCGATCGCCGGGTTGTCGTCGAAGAGCGGCTGCGTGACGGGGTTGTCCGGGCGCGCGAGCTGGAGCTCGGACGCGCTCCCGCCGTCGTCGCCTCCGCAGGCGGCGAGCAGGGTGCTCAGGCTCGAGAGCCCGACGATGCCGGCCGCCGAGCGGCCGAGGAACTCGCGCCGCGGGTATCCGCGCCGTTCACGGGGATGGAACGTGGTCATCGACGACCTCCTTGTCGCACAGCCGGGCCCGTGCCTGCGGAGAAACCAAACCAAACCCTGACCATCGGGTCAAACCGGCGGCCCGGCGTCGCCGCCGGAGACGACGACGAGGGCGTCGACGGCGACGGCCCCGTCGCGGCCGAGCACGAGCGGGTTGACGTCGACCGACTCGATCTCCGGGTGGGCGAGCGCGAGC
>NZ_DBNHWK010000089.1:0-53907 GCF_057140465.1 Gaiella sp. | reverse complement strand
CCTCGTGCGAGAGCGGATCGCGGCGGCCGGCGGCGAGGTCGTCAAGAAGACGGGCGACGGCTTCTTCGCGACGTTCGACAACCCGAAGGCGGCCGTCGACGCGGCGATCGCGATCCAGCGCGCGCTCGACGAGGAGGTCTTCGCACCCGACGTGCGGATCGGCGCGCACGCCGGCGACGCGTTCACGGCGGCGGGCGACGCGAGGGACTACGTCGGCCAGAGCGTTCACGTCGCGGCACGCGTCGGGGCGCTCGCGGGTGCGGGCGAGATCGTCGTCAGCCGAGAGACGCTCGACGGCCTCCCCGGGACCTACCGGCTCTCGGAGCCTCGCGCCGAGGAGCTCAAGGGCGTCGAGCAGCCCGTCGAGGTCGTCTCGGTCGACTGGCGCTAGCTCGGAACCGTCGCCTCCCTACTCCTCGAACGCGAGGAGCCGGCGCCGCCCAGCGCGCTCCCCACGGACAGACCCGCCCCACCACACGCCACGCGCGAGGACAGAGCGAGCAGACCGCAAGACTCCTGATCCCCCCACAAGCGGTCTCCCTCTAACCCCGCATCCAGCCGGGCTTCACGAGCCTGTTGGTACGGCGGTGGTACGTACGTCGGCGGCGGGTCAAGAACCGCCTAGCCAGCTCCTCGAGCAAGCACTAACCCGCCCCGGGGGGCACCTCCGCGAACCGATGGAGCTGCTCGTGCTTCGGATGATCGTCTAGCCGGGTGGCTTCACGGGCTTGTACCCGAGGCCGCTCAGCGTCTTGGCGATGATCGCCCGCCCTTTGTTGTTCGGGTGCATCCCATCCGGGAGGAACAGGCCCTTCGCCTTTGGGTCGTCTCGACGGCTCCGCCCGTTGAATGCTCGGTAGACATCGGCGACCGGCACACGGTACGCGGCGGCGGCTGTCGCGATCGCCTGAGCGAGCCCCTTCCACTTCTTCGTGCATGCGGCGGTGAGGCCAGCTTCGTTCCAGAGGTTGACGGCCGCGTAGTAGTTCGCGGTTCGCAGGATCACCGGCTTGCCCTTGCGCAACTCGAAGATCCGCTCGTAGATCGCCTTCAACGTCGTGACGTATTTCTGCCAATAGCGGTTGTCGAACGTCCCCTTGGGAGGGGCAGGGGAGTCTCCCGGATCGAAGACACAACTCGTACCTCTGACCTCCTCCAGGCCCTCGGGGCTGCCGTAGACGACGATCACGTCCGCACGACCCGCCATCACGGCCCACGGATCACGCGGCGAGCGAAGCCGCGCCAGGATCGTCCTCGCGCCGAGACCTCCCGTCCACCAATCCAGGGTACGCACGGAGACACCGAGGTCTCGCCGAATGTTCCTCGCGAAGAAGGACGCGGCTCCCGCTCCGGACGAGTCACTGAGCCAGAGCAGGTCAAGCGACCGACCGGCACTCGCGCCCGCATCAGCCGTGGACACGCCAACCTGCCCGCCCACCGCGGACGCTGTCACTACAACTGCCCGCTGGAACACGAACTTGCCGTCCTCCCCGGCACTCGTACCCGCCAGCGCCGCAGCCGTCGCACCGACTACCAGCGCTGCGACCAGCGCAATCACCACGGACACCCACACCGGTAGACGCCCGCGGTGCCAACCGCTCCTAGGTGACCTCCACACGAGAATCACCCCCTTCCAGCCACGAGCGTGCCACCACCACGCCCCTGCCGCGTCAGCGCAACCGCTGAAACCCGCTACACCGAACTACCGAACCTGTCGCGCCAAGCGCTCTTACCTGACCCACCTCTGACCCACGGCCGCGAACCCCGATCGCCACAGTCCTCCCGGGGTGAACCCCAACTTGAGAGAGAGGGGCTCGACGGCGCTCGCAACGCACAGCTCTAGGGCTGGAAGAGCGGCCCGGGGGGCACCCCCGCGAACCGGATCGAGCGATGGGAGTCCCACCTGGGGCCCCTGCCGACACGAGCGAAACACCGTTGGCGTCGCTACAGCTGAGTCGGCCGCGGGCGACGTACCATCAGACGTACCATCGGCCCCTCAAGGGTGCGGGCCGAACCCCGCAATCCCTGTGTTCAGCGGATGGGCGGTGCAGGGCTCGAACCTGCGACCTCCTGCGTGTAAGGCAGGCGCTCTGACCAGCTGAGCTAACCGCCCGGGCTCCGCCCGCGGGTCGTGCCGGGCCGCATGGCCCCGGCGTCGCCTGCGCGGCGCGACCGGAGCCCCAAGGATACGCGCCCGCCCGCCGCCCGCCGCGCCTTCCCCGCCGCCTCGGCCATCGCGTGACGGCTGCCGGCCGAACGGCGATGATGCACGTGGAAGCCGATGGCCTTCGACGAGCACCTCGCCGACCGCGTTCGCGACGCCCTCGCCGGGGAGGACGGCGTCACGGAGCGGAAGATGTTCGGGGGCCTGGCGTTCATGGTCGACGGGCACATGGCCTGCGGCATCGTCGGGGACGACCTGATGCTCCGGCTCGGGGCCGAGGGCGCCGAGGACGCCCTCGAGAGGGACCACGTCCGGCCGATGGACTTCACCGGCAGGCCGATGACCGGGATGGTGTACGTGGCGCCGGCGGGTCTCCGGGGCGCCGCGCTCCGCCCCTGGGTCGGCCGGGCCGTCGCCTTCGCCCGCTCGCTGCCGCCGAAGGAGCCGCGGCGTCGCTGACCGCCGCGCCCGCCGACGCGCGCGAGAACCACTCGAACGAGGCATAGCCGAGGAGGCCCTCCGGCCGGGATACTCGAGGGGAGGTGGCCGCCGCCGAGACCCTCGCCGCCCGGATCCGGGACGACATGCGCCGCATCGCGACGGCGATGGGCCTGCTCCGCACCGGCGTCGCGCTCACGGAGGATCCCGCCGCGACGTCGTCGCTCGTCGGCGAGCGGATGAGCGCGCTCCTCGGGCGCCGCCTCGAGGAGGTCGAGGGCGCGGTCACCGTGGCGACCGCACTCGCCGAGCGCACCGGCATCGACCTGCGCGAGGAGCTCCGTGCGACGACGCGCGCGCTCGCGGACGAGCTCGAGGAGGTCGCACGGATCGCGCGCACGACGGCCGAGCGGCCGGCGAGGGCCGTCGACCCCGCCGCTCTCGAGGTGCGCTTCGACGAGGTGCACCGACGGATCGACGCCGTGACGCGCGAGCTGCGTGGGGTCGCGACGGCGGCGCACGATCCGCCGTCCCCGTACGCGGGCCGATTCGCGGACACGCTGGGACGCCGCCTCGCCCGGCTCGAGGCGTCGGTCGAGGTGACGACGAGCCTGGTCGAGCGAACGGGGGCCGAGATCCGCGACGAGCTCGCCGACGTCGCCGCGGCAGGGGAGCTCCGACGGCGGGCCCTCGCGGACGAGCTCGCCGCGGTCAGAGAGCGGCTCGAAGCGGTCGAGGGCCGTGACGCGGCCGACGGCTCCGAGCTGACGGCGATCCGCGCGGACCTCCGCGTGCTCGAGGCCCGGCTCGGCGAGGAGCTCGCGCTGACCCGGAGACAGCGAGAGGAGGACGCGGTCCAGGGCGCCGGCGCAGACCTCGCGCTCCGGGAGCTCGGCGCGCGGATCGACCTCACGGAGTCCGATCGCGACGCCCTCACCGCACAGGTCGTCCAGCTCTCCGAGTCGTGGGCCGCGGAACGGACGGCGCTCCACGAGCGGGTGGCCGAGCTCGCGGCCCGCATCGTCACCGGCCCCGTCCCGGTGTCGGACGGCGACGCGTCGACGTGGCCGACGCCCGGAGCGTTCGATCAGCTACGTATCGCCGTCGAGGGCCTGCGCATGCGTCTCGCCTACCACGAGAAGTCCGTCGCGGAGCTCGTCCGCGGCCGGGACGTCGACGACCGGATCGACGACATGGAGCGCCTGCTGATGCGGCTCGAGGCGACGGGCGGCGCACTGGCGCGCGGCGACGGTGCGTCGGTGCTGACGCGCCTGGAACGCCTCGCCGACCACGTGGACTCCCGGCCGCCGGAAGACTGAGCCCCGCCTCGCGTCGGCCGTTGCGACCCCAGGGGGATTCGGGGGCGCACCTGCCTGCCCGAACCGGGCTCAGACAGCGTGCGCGAGCTGGGTCTCGATCCAGGCGTCGGCGTCGTCGCGCGACAGGCCGCGCGCCTGACCGATCTCCTCGGCGAGCAGCTGGCGCGCCTTGCCGACGACGTCGCGCTCGCCCGGGGACAGCTGCGACCGCTTGCCGCTCGCCTGGAGCGCCCGCTCGCGCGTCGCCCCCTCGCCGATGATCTCGGCGAGCCCGACCGGGTCGCCCGCCGTGAGCTTCGCCATGATCGCCTGCCGACGGGCGAGCCACGGCTCGCTGCCGAGCGTGCGCTCCTCCCGCAGCGCCGCCTTCACCTGCGACATCTCCGACGTGCCGAGGAGCGGCCGGAGCTGCTCACGGGCCCGGTCGACGGGCAGGGTCACGGTCAGGCCGTCCGCGAGCTCGAGCACCACCGCGTCGCGCGCCGGGCCGGAGGAGCCTCGGATCGACGTGCGCTCGACGACGCGCCCGATCCCGTGCGTCCCGTAGACGACCGCGTCACCGACCGCGAACTCCATGCCCATAGCGTATCGGGGGGGTGGGACGCAGATCCGGGCGTGGCCACCCCGCCCACTCGCCGCGGCGCGACCGGTGCGCCGGAAGTAGGGTCACGTCGTGACCACCCCGCAGCTCGCCGGACGCGTCTGCCTCGTCACCGGCGCGACGAGCGGCATCGGGCGCGCGACCGCGCTGCGGCTCGCGCGGCTCGACGCCCGGCTCCTCGTGTCGGGCAGGGACACCGAGGCGCTGCGCGAGGTCGCCGCCGTCACAGGAGGGACGGCGATCGCCGCCGACCTGTCCCGTCGGGACGGGGTGGAGCGCCTGGCGGAGGACGCCGTCGCCGCCCAGGGGCGCGTCGACGTCCTCGTCAACGCCGCCGGGGAGGGGCTCTACGGCCCCGTCGCCGAGCTCGACCCGTCCGACCTCGAACGGGTCGTCGCCGTCAACCTGACGGCGCCGATCCTGCTCACGACGGCCCTGCTCGAGGGGATGCTGGAGCGGCGCGCCGGGCACGTCGTCCACGTCGGGTCGATCGCCGGGCACGTCGGGCACCGGGACGAGGCGACGTACGCGGCCACGAAGGCCGCGCTCACGGTGTTCTCGGAGAGCCTGCGCGCCGAGCTCGCCGGCACCGGCGTCGCCGTCACCCTGATCACGCCGGGCGTCGTCGACACCCCCTTCTTCGAGCGGCGGGGAGCGGCCTACGACCGACGCTGGCCCCGCCCGATCCCGGCCGACCGGGTGGCGGCGCGGATCGTCGACGCGCTCTCGTCCCGCCCCGCCGAGGTGATCGTCCCCGGCTGGCTCAGCGTGCCCGTGCGTCTTCGCGGGGCGCTGCCGGGTCTCTACCGTTCGCTCGCCCAGCGCTTCGACTGAGCGGGCTCGACGCGACCGCCGCCCGCACCGTCTCCCGCAGCGACCGCGTCGAGGCGAGCACGGCCGTCGGCTCGTACCCGCAGTGGGCCATGCAGTTGGCGCAGCGATCGTCGCGTCCGCGGCCGTACGCACTCCAGTCGGTCGTCTCGATCAGCTCCGCGTACGTCTTCGTGTACCCGTCGCCCATCAGGTAGCAGGGCCGCTGCCAGCCGAAGATCGAGTAGCTCGGGATCCCCCAGGGCGTGCACTCGAAGTCCACCTTGCCCTCGAGGAAGTCGAGGAAGAGCGGCGTGTGGTTGAGCCGCCAGCGCCTCCGACCCCCGTCGGCGAACGCCTCGCGGAAGAGCGCGCGCGTCTTCGTGACACCGGGGAAGTGCTCCTGGTCGGGCGCCTTCTCGTACGCGTAGGCGGGTGAGATCTGGATGCCGTCGACGCCGAGCTCGTCGTTGAGGAAGTCGAGCACCTCGCGCACCGTCTTCGGGGTGTCGGTGGAGAGGAACGTCGTGTTCGTGTTGACGCGGAAGCCCCGTGCCTTCGCCTCGCGGATCGCGGCGACCGCGAGGTCGAAGACGCCCTCCCGCTCGACGAACCGGTCGTGGCGCTCCCGCATCCCGTCGAGGTGCACGACCCACGAGAAGTACGGCGACGGCTCGAACCGGTCGAGCCGCTTCGACATCAGGATCGCGTTCGTGCAGAGGAAGACGAACTTCTTCCTCGCCACGAGCTCGCGCGCGATCACGTGCACCTCGGGGTGGACGAGCGGCTCGCCCCCCGCGATCGAGACCATCGGCGCCCCGCACTCCTCGATCGCCGCGAGGGCCTCGTCGACCGGCATGCGCTTGCGGAGGACGTGGTCCGGGTGCTGGATCTTGCCGCAGAATGAGCACGACAGGTTGCACTGGTACAGGGGCTCGAGCTCGACGAGCAGCGGGAAGTGCGTTCGCCGTCGCAGCCGCTGGGTTGCGAGGTAGCGCCCGATCACGAGGCGCTGACGGAGCGGGATGCTCACCGGGCTCTCACCTCCAGGGGGAGTCGGAAGCGGACGTTCTCCGTCGCCGTCGTCGACTGGACGACCTCCGCGCCGCCGAGTGCGTCGATCGAGCGGACGAGCTGGTGGACGAGCGCGTCGGGCGCGGACGCACCGGCGGAGATCCCGATCGTCCCGGCGTCGGCGATCCACGCGAGGTCGACGTCCGTCTCGTCGTCGATCAGGTACGCGGGCGTTCCCGCCCGCTCGGAGACCTCGACGAGCCGCTGCGAGTTCGAGGACGTCCGCGAGCCGACGACGAGGACGACGTCGGCCTCGCGTGCGACCTCGCGGACGGCCAGCTGGCGGTTCGTCGTCGCGTAGCAGATGTCGTCGGTCTCCGGCCCGCGCAGCGCGGGGAAGCGCGAGCGGAGGACGTCGACGATCTCGGAGGTCTCGTCGACCGCGAGCGTCGTCTGTGTCAGGTACGCGACGCGCTCCGGGTCCGGCGCCTCGACCCGCTCCGCCTGGCTCACGTTCTCGACGAGCCGGATCGAGTCCGGCGCCTCGCCCGCGGTGCCCTCGATCTCCTCGTGGTCGTGGTGCCCGATGAGGAAGATCGTGTCCCCGCCGGCTGCGAACCGCCGCGCCTCGGCGTGCACCTTGCTCACGAGCGGGCACGTCGCATCGATCACGTCGAGCTCGAGCTCGCGGGCCCGGTCGCGCACCGCCGGCGAGACGCCGTGCGCGGAGAAGACGACCGTCGCGCCGTGCGGGACGTCGTCGAGCTCCTCGACGAAGACGGCACCGCGCCGCTCGAGATCGGCGACGACGTGGTCGTTGTGAACGATCTGCTTCCGCACGAAGACGGGAGCGCCGCGCTGCTCGAGCGCGAGCTCGACGATCTCGATCGCCCGGTCGACGCCGGCGCAGAACGACCGCGGCGCGGCGAGCAGGATGTGCCGCGGGCGGAGCGCGTCGACCCACTCCTCCAGCACCTGCGTCGCGCGACGGAGCGAGAGGAGGGCCCGGGTGCCCGCCGCGAGGGTACGGGGGGCGACGAGCTCGCGCCCGGCCGCCTCGACGACGACGCGGAGCACCGCGAGCGGTCGACCGTCGGCCGCGCCGGCGAGCCAGGCGGACTCCATGTCGACGCCGGAGACCCCCGTCTCGGCGAGGTACCGGCGCTCGCACGGCCCGGCGATGCGCTCCGTGGACGCAACGCGGCCGACGCGCACCCGCAGCCCGCGCCGCCGCAGCGCGCCGGCGAGCAGGCCGTTGCCGTGCAGCGCGATCGGGGCGCCTCCGTCGTGGCGGAGCTCCGAGGCGAGCACGACGTCCCCCGCGCGGAGATCGTCGCTCGTGGCCGCGCAGAGCCCGACCACGGCAACGCCGCGGGCATCGTCGACCGCCAGGCCCCGCGCCGCCGCGATCCGGGCCTGGTGCGGCCCCATGCCGGTGCGGATGACGCGGGCGCGCCGACGGAGCGTGCGACTCACCGTCGCCGCCTCGAGGCGGAGCGGGGCGAAGACGAGGAGCTCGCGCGTGCTCACGGTGTGCCCCCGTCCCTCGTGTGCCGGCCGAGTGCGGAGATCGGGAAGATCAGTCGGTACAAGTGGTAGTTGATGTAGAAGGCGCCAGGGAAGCCGGTGCCGGTATACCACGGCTCGTCCCAGCCACCGTCGGGTCGCTGGGTCTCGACGAGCCAGCGCACGGCGCGTCCGGTCACGGGGCCCCGTTCCCGGGCGGCGTGCGTGGCCAGGAGCGCCCAGGCCGTCTGAGAGGCGGTCGATGCGCCTCGTCCTCTCCACGCGGCGTCGTCGTACGAGCGGAGGTCCTCGCCGAAGCCTCCGTCCTCGTTCTGCACCGCCGCCAGCCAGTCGATCGCCCGCCCGACGCTCTCGTGCCCGGAGAGGCCCACGGCCGCGAGCGCGGGCACCGCGGCGCCGGTGCCGTACAGGTGGTTCGCGCCCCAGCGGCCGAACCACGAGCCGTCGCGCTCCTGCTCCCCGAGCAGGTACGCGAGGCCGCGCTTCGCCTCGGGCCGCTCGGCCAAGCCCTCGTGCGCCAGCGCCTCCAGGACGTGCGCGGTGACGTCGGCGCTCGGCGGGTCGGTGACCTCGCCGAAGTCGCAGAACGGGAGCCGTGCCGGGAGGCCGCTCGTGTTGTCCGCGTCGAAGGCGGCCCAGCCTCCGCCCTTCGACTGCATGCCGAGCATCCATGCCACCCCACGGTCGATCGCCGCGTCGCCCTGGCCGGCCCGGCGGAGCGCGATCACGATCTCGGCCGTGTCGTCGATGTCGGGGTAGTTGTCGTTCGCGAACTCGAACGGGAAGCCCCCCGGTGCGAGCGTCGGACGGCGGACCGCCCAGTCGCCCCGCACGTGCACCTCGCGGCCCACGAGCCACCGGGCCGCGCGCTCGACCGCCGGATGACGCGGCGACAGCCCCGCGTCGAGGAGCGCGATCACGGCCAGCGCCGTGTCCCACACGGGGGACTGGCAGGCTTCGACTCGCCGGCCGAGGTCGTCCTCGATCGTGAAGGTGTCGAGCCCGCGGAGCCCCGCGACGATCGCCGGGTGCTCGAGCGGGTGCCCGAGCGCCCGCAGGGCGACGAGCGACCAGACCCACGGCGGCTGGATGCCCCCCCACGACCCGTCCGCCTCCTGGCGGTCGACGATCCACCGCTCCGCCGCGCGCAGCGCCCGCGCCCGCAGACGCCGCACGGGCCGTCGCTCGTAGCGGTGCAGGCCGCGGTCGAGCAGGAGGAAGGCCCGGTCCCACGCGTCGCGCGGCACCAGAGCCGGGGCCGGTCCCGCGCGCAGCTCGTCGAGCCCGAAGGGCACCGCCCGGGCTGGGCGGAGCGCCGTCACGACCTGGAGGGCGACGATCGTCTGGCGCGCCCAGCAGCCGAACGCGTAGATCGAGAGTGGGGCGCGGTCGGGGAGGAGCATCTGCTCCGGCGGGAGCACCGGCACGTCCTCCCAGGCCCAGAGGTCGAGCAGGGCGAGCCACATCCGCGTGAAGACGCGCGTCGACTCGACGCCGCCGGTCTCCCTGACGAGCGCCGCCGCCCGCTGCATGTGGTCGGCGTCGACGGGATCGCCCGCGAGCCGGAGCGCGAGGTACGCCTCCACCGTCGTCGAGAGGTCGGCCGGCCCGCCGTGGAACGTCCCCCAGCTGCCGTCGTCGCGCTGCTTCGACCGGATCCAGCGCGCCGTGGCGGCGGCCTGCCGCTCGTCGAGGATCCCGAGGTAGTGGCGCAGGAACAGGTCCTCGGCGTCGATCGTGACGTTCGTCTCCAGCTCGCCCTTCCACCACCCGTCCGCGTGCTGGAGCGCGAGCAGGCGCTCGACGCCCCGCGTCAGCGCGCGCTCGGTCGGCCCGGCGGCGACGGTCACGGTCACGCGACCGCCCCCAGGGCGTGGCCGGCGGCGCGTTCGGGGCGGGCGCGATCGGCGAGGGCTGCGCCCGCAGCGGCGACGCCGCTCCGCACCGCCCCTTCCATCGTCGCCGGCCACCCCGTGTCCGTCCACGCGCCGGCGAGGAAGAGCCCGGGGAGCGCGGTGCGCGGGCCCGGACGCAGAGCAGCGGTGCCCGGAGCCCCGCGGAAGGTCGCGCGCGGCTCCTTCGTGACGTGGGCGTCGAGCAGCCGCGCGGTGCGTGCGAGGGGCAGCACCCGCTCCACCTCGGGCCGGAGCATCGCGATCAGCCCGTCGCGCGTCGACCCGAGCTCGCGGTCGGCGCCCGAGAGCGAGATCGCGAGCAGCTGTCCCCTGCCCACGCCCGAGGGCTCCGTGCGGTCGAAGACCCACTGCAGCGGCGACTCGAGGCACGCGACGAACGGCTCGCCGAGCACGCGACGGTCGTAGTGGAGGTGCACGTTCACGATCGGGCTCGACCCCAGCCGGGCGAGCGCCGACGTGTCGACGACGCCCCGCGGCACGACCCGGCCGACGGCCTGGTGCGGGACGGCGACGATCACGGCGTCTGCGTGCGTCCGGCCGTCCGCAACCTCGAGGTCGAACCCGGCCGCCGTCGGCTCGACGCGCCGCACGCTGCGGCCGAGCTCCACGCGCACGTTCCGGGCGCGGAGCGCCGCCGCCGCCGGGTCGCCGTGGAGGTGCTGGAGCGGCACGCGCGGCAACGCCACGTCGCACGCATCCGACTCGTCGAGCAGGCCGGTGCGGAACACCTTGACGGCGAGCGCGAGCGAGGCGTCGTCCGCCGGGAGGTTGATCGTCGGCAGCGCGATCAGGTTCCAGAGCGCCGAGATCGCCCGCTCGGACTGCCCGTGCGCCCGGAGCCACGCCCCGAACGTCTCCCGGTCGAGGCGATCGTCCTCCGGGTTCAGCGTGCGGAGCGCCGCGGACGCCCTGATCGCCGCCAGCCGCTCGCGAACCGAGAGGTGCCCGTAGCGGAGCAGCGCCTGCCCGAGGTGGAGCGGCGCCGCGAGGGCGTTGCGCTCGAGGACGGCCGTGCGGCCGTCGGGCCCGATCACCGGGATCCGCAGGCGCGGCTGCACCTCGAGCCGTCCCTCGACGCCGATCCGCTGCAGGAAGCGGCGGTACGCGGTGCAGCAGCGCAGCGCGACGTGCTGACCGTTGTCGATCCAGACGCCCTTTCGCTCGACCGAGAACGTCGCTCCTCCGAGCCGCGGCCGCGACTCGAACAGCGTCACCGACGCCCCGCCGTCCGCGCACTCGAGTGCGGCGGCGAGCCCGGCGAGGCCTCCCCCGACGACCGCGATGCGGCGGTCGCTCACGCGGCCGCTCCGATCACGCTGCGGAGGACGACGACGGGCTTCTCCCACCGACGCAGCGACACGCGCTCGGCGCGCACGGCGAGGGCCGGGCGCTCGGCGATTCGCTCGAGCAGCCGGCCGTACGAGGCGGTCATCGCGAGGACGCACGCGGCGCTGCGTCGGTCGAGGAGCGGGGTCAGCTCGAGGCCGCGGTCGAGCCAGCCGAGTGCGCGCTCGGCCTCGAACGCCACGAGCGCCTCGACATCGCCTTCGATCCGCCCTCGCCCGAGCGTGCACCCGAACCGTGCGAGGTCGGCGGCCGGGAGGTAGCAGCGCCCGCCGCGGAGGTCGTCGCCGAGGTCGCGGAGGATGTTGCCGAGCTGCAACGCGACGCCGAGGTCGTCGGCGAGCCCGCTGGCGCGCTCGCGGTCGGTCGTCTCGAAGAGGCCGAGCGTGAGCCGCCCGATCGAGCCGGCGACGCAGCGGCAGTACCACTCGAGCTCGGGAAACGTGTCGTAGCGCCGGCCACGCGTGTCCGCCTCGGCGCCGTCGAGGAGGTCGCCGAACGCGTCGACGGGGATCGGGAACCGCGACGCCGCATCGCGCACCGCGACGAGCACCGGGTCCGTGGCCTCGTCGAGCGCCGCCAGCTCCGAGCGGGTCCGGGCGAGCCGTTCGAGCTTCGTCTCGGGCGGCAGCGGCCCGTCGGCGATGTCGTCGATGTGACGAGCGAGCGCGTACACCGCGAAGATGCCGCGGCGCCGGTCCGGCGGGAGCAGGCGCATGCCGAGGTAGAAGCTCGAGCCGGAGGCACGCGTGATGCCCCGGCACTCCTCGTAGGCGGCATCGACCGCCGGGGTCGTCACCAGGCCCCCCTGTGCGTCCGGATCGTCGCCCACGCACGGCGGCGCCGCGAGGCGCGCCGCGTCGCGGTGAGCACGTCGAAGTCGCACGCCGCGAGCGAGTCGATCGTCGCCCGCCCCCCACCGACGTAGCCCGCCACCGCGATGCGCGCACGGCCGCGCAGGGATGCCACCAGCTCGGCACCGGACGCGAGCAGCTCGGATGCCCGCCCGACCTCCAGCTCGAGGAGGCGCCGCAGCTGCGGAGCCGTCGTCGACGCCGTCAGGTGCTCGCGGGTGACGCCGAACCGTGCCCGGTCGTCGGCCGGCAGGTAGACCCGACCGCGGGCGGCGTCCTCGCCCACGTCCTGGCAGTGCTCGACGATCTGGAGGGCCGTGCACACGTCGTTGGAGAGCGCGACCCGCTCCGGTGTCGCAACGTCGAAGACGTGGAGCACGAGCTCTCCGACGGGGTCCGCCGACAGCGTGCAGTAGCCGACGAGGTCCGCGAACGTCGCGTACTCGGACTGCAGCTGGTCACGGCGGTTGGCCTCGATCAGCCGCGCGAACGGCCCCCGGGGGAGCCGGCACCCGCGGACGGTCGTGGCGAGGTCCTGGAGCAGCGGATGGCGTGGATCGCCGTCGAAGACCTGGTCGAGCTCCGCCTCGAGGAGCCCGAGCAGCGCAAGGCGGTCGCCGTCCGCGGCGTCGCCGAGCTCGTCCACGAGGCGGGCGAAGCCGTAGATCGCGAGCAGATGGCGCGCGTGCCGTCGGCCGACGAGCAGCGAGGCGACGGCGAAGTTCTCGCCCGGGGCCCGTGCCCGGATCGCCTCGGCCGAAGGAAACGAGAGCGCGGTGGGCTCCCGTACGTGTGCGATGCCGGCGGTCATTCGCCCAGGACCTGGATGAACACCTTCCGCTGCCGCGAGCGGTCGAGCTCGCAGAAGAAGATCCGCTGCCAGGTCCCGAGCATCAGCCGGCCGTCGACGACCGGGATCGCCTGCGACGACGACGAGAGCAACCCGGCACGGCAGTGGGAATGGCCGTTGGGGAACTCCTCGGTGTCATCCTCGATCCCCTCCGTGCGGATGTCGAGGTCGTCGTGGCGGTAGTAGCGCCCCTCGGCGGGAGCGAGCTCCGCGAGCAGCTCCGCGAAGTCCTCCTCGAAGCCGCTCTCCTTCTCGTTGACGACGATCGCGCAGGTGGTGTGGGGCGAGTAGACGAGCGCCATGCCGTTCGCGATCGCCGCCCGGTCGACGGCCTGCTGGACGTCGTCGGTGATGTCGATGAGCTGCGACGCGTCGTCGGTCACGAGGTCGTGGTTCTCGAACCTGATCGTCATCGCACGGCTCTCCGCATGCCCTCGGCGATGAGGGCCTCGTCCCACGACAGCGTTGCTCCTGACCTCCCGGCAGCGTTCATTCGACCTTCGATGTCCGCCTACTCCGAACGGCGGGCGCCCACCCGCGACCCGCCAAACATAACATCCTGTCGCCGTCGGGGAAACGCGAGTCCCCGCGGGCCGCAGGGGACGGGGCGCACAGGCCTCGCCGTGCGATGCCCCCAACGGGATTCGAACCCGTGCTGCCACCTTGAAAGGGTGGTGACCTAGGCCGCTAGTCGATGGGGGCGCGGCCCGCCGAGGATAGCGGTGCGACGCGTCGCCCCGGCCGCCGGCCTACTCCCACCGCTCCCAGCGGGCGAGCTCGTCGAGTGGAAGCCGCCGCTGCGTCGTCCGAGAGCTGACCCCCGCCCCGTCCGGTGCGGGGACGCCGATCGTGACCACACAGACGAAATGCACGTCCTCGGGGAGCCCGACCAGGGCCTTCAGCTCCGGCACCTGCTCCGGCACGACCCCGTACACCCCGGACGCGAGGCCCTCGTCGATGGCAGCAAGCTGCAGCAGCAGGAACAGCGAGCCGGCGTCGACGTACCAGTACGGCGCCGGCCAGCCGATCTCCTCGCCGTCGCGGAGCTTGTCGGGCTTGCGGTACCGCTCGTGGTAGCTCTCCTCGCGCACGCCGACGACGACGTGAACCGGGACCGTCGAGATCCACGGCCGGCCCCCCGCCGCAACGTACTCCTCCTCGCCGGCGAGGCGTGCGAGCTCGCGGCGCGTCTCCGGCTCCGTGACGACGACGAGCCGATGTCCCTGGCTGAAGCCCGCGCTCGGGGCCCGCCTCACGGTGGCGACGATCCGCCGAACGGTCTCGTCGGGCACCGGGTCGGGCAGGTAGCTCCTCACCATCCGCCGCCGCTCCAGGATCTCGCTCCACTCCACGGCGCGATCCTACGGCAGTTCCTGCGGCGGTTCCGTGCCCGCGCCCCCTACCAGCCCCGCGGGTCGCAACGTCAGGCGAGCGGGCCCGCGACCGCCTCGACGGCGGCCAGGATCGCGCCGTCGGCGAGCAGCCGCTCGGCGGCCGCGAGCTCGGGTGCGACCGCGCGGTCGGGGCCGGGCCCCGGCACCCGCTCGCGCACGGCGTCCCGGGCGGCGCCGGTCCCCGCGGCCGGCCCGAGCGGGCTGCGCAGGTCGAGCGCGCGCGCAGCGCAGACGAGCTCGACGGCGAGCACGCGCCGGAGGTTCGCGACCGAGGTGCGCAGCTTCCTCGCGGCACCCCACCCGAGGGAGACGTGGTCCTCCTGCATCGCGCTCGTCGGCAGCGTGTCGACGCTCGCCGGCACGGCGAGGCGGCGGTTCTCGGCGACGAGCGCCGCCTGGGTGTACTGCGCGATCATCAGGCCCGAGTCGACGCCGGCATCGGGTGCGAGGAACGGTGGCAGGCCGTCCGAGCGCCGTGCGTCGAGCATCCGGTCGGTCCGGCGCTCGGCGATCGCGCCGATGTCCGCGACGGCGATTGCGAGGAGGTCGCACGCCTGCGCGAGCGGCGCGCCGTGGAAGTTGCCGCACGACTCCACCCGTCCGTCGGGCAGGACCATCGGGTTGTCGATCGCCGACGCGAGCTCGCGCTCGGCGACCTGCGCCGCATAGGCGACAGCGTCCCGGGCCGCGCCGTGCACCTGCGGCGTGCAGCGGAGCGAGTACGCGTCCTGCACGCGGTCGTCGCCCTCGCGGTGGCTCGCCACGATCGCCGAGCCGGCGAGGAGGGCGCGGAGGTTCGAGGCGCTGGCGGCCTGCCCGACCTGTCGCCGCAGGGCCACGAGGTCGGCGGCGAACGCGCGGTCGGTGCCGAGGAGCGCCTCCACGCTCATCGCCGCCGTGACGTCCGCCGCCCGCAGCAGCGCCTCGAGGTCGTGCAGTGCGAGCACGAGCTGGCCCAGCATCCCGTCGGTGCCGTTGATCAGCGCCAGTCCCTCCTTCGCCCGGAGCACGAGCGGGCTCAGGCCTGCCTCGTGCAGCGCCTCGGCCGCCGGGCGGGCGCGCCCGGCGGCGTCGACCAGCTCGCCCTCGCCCACGAGCGCGAGGCCGCAGTGCGCGAGCGGTGCGAGGTCGCCGCTCGCGCCGAGCGACCCGTACTCCGGGACGACCGGCGTCAGGCCCGCGGCGAGCAGCCCGAGCATCGCGTCGACGACCTCGGGTCGCGCCCCCGAGTACCCGAAGGCGAGGCTGCGGGCGCGGAGCACGATCATCGCCCGCACCACGTCGCGCTCGAGCGGCGCGCCCATGCCGGCGGCGTGCGAGCGGAGCAGGGCGAGCTGCATCTCCGCCGTCCGCTCGGTCGGGATCGAGCGATTCGCGAGCGACCCGAACCCGGTGGTGACCCCGTACACGGCTGCGCCCGACTCGACGTGCGCCTCGACCTCCGCGGCGCTCGCGGCCATCGCCGCACGCGAGGCGTCGCCGAGCGCCACCGCCGCGTCGTCGCGGGCAACCGCGACGACCTCCTCCGGCGTGAGCCCGGCGGGGGTGAGCTCGATCACGGGGGAACCGTAGACCGTCCGGCGGCGTGGCGGGCCGAGAGGTGCTGCCCGGCAGCGCGAGCCGGGGCGACCGCGCTGTCGTAGAGTCCGCGCACGTGATGACGCTCTGGTGCGAGTACGCGTGGCTCGGCGGAGACGGCGTCGAGCCGGGGGTCGAGCTCGACATCGAGGGTGACCGGATCGCGGCGCTGCGATCCGGGGTCGGCTCGCCCGGCCCCGGCGTCGAGCCCGTCCAGGGCCTCGTGCTCCCCGGGCTCGCAAACGTCCATTCGCACGCCTTCCAGCGCGCGCTCCGCGGCCGGACGCAGGTCGCCGGTGCGGACAGCTTCTGGGCGTGGCGCGATCTCATGTACCGCCTCGCGGGGACCCTCGACCCCGACGCGCTCCACGCGATCGCACGGGCGGTCTTCGCCGAGATGGCCGAGGCCGGGGTCGCCGTCGTCGGCGAGTTCCACTACCTGCATCACGCGCCGGGCGGCGTGCCGTACGCGGACCCGAACGAGACGGGGCGGAGGATGCTCGCCGCGGCAGCGGAGGTGGGGCTTCGCATCACGCTGCTCGACACCTGCTACCTCCACGGCGGCATCGGCAGGCCGCCGGGCGACGTGCAGCGACGGTTCGCCGACGCCGACGCCGCGGCCTGGGCGAGCCGCGTCGAGCACCTGCTCGGGCTCGAGGGCCGGGCGTCCCGTGTCGGTGCCGCCGTCCACAGCGTCCGGGCCGTCGACCCCGCGTCGATCGAGGAGGTCGCGCGCTGGGCGGAAGCCCACGCGACCCCGCTCCACGCACACGTCTCGGAGCAGCCGGCCGAGAACGCCGCCTGCCTCGCCACCTACCACGGCACGCCGACCACGGTGCTCTCCGACGCCGGCGCGCTCGGGCCCCGGTTCACCGCCGTCCACGCCACGCACCTCACCGACGCCGACGTCGACGTGCTCGGCCGCTCCGGCTCGTCCGTCTGCCTCTGTCCGACGACGGAGCGCGACCTCGCCGACGGTGTCGGCGGCGCGTCACGAGTCGCCCGGGCGGGAGCCTCACTGTGCGTCGGATCCGACTCCCACGCCGTCGTCGACCTCCTCGAGGAGGCGCGCGCGGTGGAGCTCGACGAGCGTCTCGTGACCCTGAAGCGCGGCCTCCACGCCGGCCGGGACCTCCTCCGGGCGGCGACCGAGAACGGGTACCGGGCGCTCGGCTGGGACGACGGGGGCCGGCTCGGGCCCGGGGCCCTCGCCGACCTCACGGTCCTGTCGCTGCAGGGGAGCCGGCTGGCAGGGATCCCGGTCGCCCACCTCGTCGAGGGGGCCGTGCACGCGGCGGCGGCCGGCGACGTCACCGCGACGATGGTGGGCGGGGACTGGGTGGTGCGCGACGGACGCCACGTGTCGATCGACGTCCCCGATGCGCTCCGGCGCGCGATCGACGCATGAGCCGGTCGCTGGTCGTCGACCGCATCGGGCTGCTGGTCACGAACGACCCGGCGCTCGGCGAGGGGCCGCTCGGCATCCGGCGGGATGCGGCGGTCGTGCTCGAGGACGGGCGCGTGGCCGACGTGCGGGATGTGGGCCCGGTCGCCGCAGACGAGCGTCTCGACGCCGGCGGCCGCTGCGTGATCCCCGGGTTCGTCGACAGCCACACCCACCTCGTCTTCGCCGGCGACCGCGCCGACGAGTTCGCGGCTCGCATGGCGGGGCGCCCCTATGCGGCGGGCGGGATCCGCGTCACGACGGATGCGACCCGCGCTGCCGCCGACGTCGACCTGCGCGCGCTCGCCGCTGCCCGACGCGACGAGGCGCTCCGGGCCGGCATCACGCACCTCGAGATCAAGTCCGGCTACGCGCTCGACGTGGAGGGCGAAGCCCGGCTGTGCCGGCTCGCGGGCGAGCTCACCGACGACGTCACCTTTCTCGGGGCGCACGTCGTGCCGGAGCAATGGGCCGAGGATCCCGACGGGTACGTCGGCCTCGTCTGCGGGGAGATGCTCGCCTCGTGCGCCCCCCTCTCACGCTGGGTGGACGTGTTCTGCGAGCGCGGCGCCTTCGACGCGGAGCAGTCGCGGCGGGTGCTCGCGGCGGGCGCCGCCGCGGGGCTCGGCCTGCGGGTGCACGCGAACCAGCTCGGCCACGGCCCCGGTGTGCAGCTCGCGGTCGAGCTCGGCGCCGCCTCCGCGGATCACTGCAACTACCTGTCCGACGAGGACGTGGCCGCGCTCGCGGCCGGTGACACCGTCGCCACGATCCTCCCCGCAACCGACTTCTCGACGCGGGCCCCGTACGCGGACGGGCGGCGCCTCGTCGACGCGGGGGCGACGGTGGCGATCGCCACGAACTGCAATCCGGGGTCGAGCTACACGACGTCGACTGCCTTCTGCATCGCGGTCGCCGTGCGCGAGATGGGCCTCACGGTCGAGGAGGCGCTGTGGGCGGCGACCGCCGGCGGTGCCCGCGCGCTGCGGCGCGACGACGTCGGACGGCTCTCACCCGGCTGTCGGGGCGATCTCGTCGTGCTGGCGGCACCGGGGTACGCGCACCTGGCCTACCGCCCCGGAGTCCCGCTCGTCGACACGGTGCTCGCGTCCGGTCGGGTCGTGGTCAGCGGCGGTCAGAACGCCCCCGCCGGGGGAGCCACGTAGATCCGCGCTTCGAGGCCGCGGAAGCGGTCGGAGAGGATGCCGTTGCGCGCGGTGATCCAGCGCCCGGTGCCGTAGACCCGTAGCCCCCGCGTGCCGAGGCCGGGGACGGTGATCGTGGCCCCGACGCGCGCGAACGTCGGGTTGACCGCGATCACGTACGTGGCGCCGTTCCAGCGCCGGACGCCCACGCGGATCGGGCTCGGTGCAGCGACCGTCGCGACCCCGGCCGGGGCGAGCAGCGCCGCCGACAGCGAGGCGATCTCGGTCGAGAGCCGGCGCACCTCGGCCCTCACGTCGGGTCGCCACTGATCGGGGAAGAAGCCGATGCCGCGTGCTCCGCCCGCGATCGCGAGCCAGGTCTCGGCGCGCACGAGCGCCGGGCTCGGGTCGAGGCCGAAGCACTGGTTCATCGGGCCCGCCTCCACCCACTGGAACGTCGGCTTGCCGGCTGCGAGTGCGACGAGCTCGCGTTGCGCCTCGTACAGGTCGTGGAAGCGGTCCTTCCGGCACCAGATCTGCAGCGGGTACAGGTCGAACCCGACCATCTCGGTACGGTCGATCAGGCCCGTGTACATCTCCCGGTCGACGCCGGGAAGCGGCGACGACCCGCTGTAGAAGTGATTGGTCAGCGTGAGGAACGTGACCCGGCCGGTCTCGCGCGACGAGGGGACACGGGGGATGCCCTCCGGTGAGCCGACGTGCTCGTCTGCCTCGTCGAGGTGGTGCCAGCCCACGATGCCGGGCCCCGTGACGTTCCGCTTCGCGATGTCGATGATCGAGAGCGCCCGTCCGGCCAGCCGGCGCAGCTGCGCCTGCGGGGAGACGCACCCTGCGCCCATGAACGCGTTGATGCCGGCGGCGAGGCTGGCCGGGTACGCATAGGGGCACTGGTGCCAGACCATCCGCGGGAAGAACCGCTGGCCGTTGACGACGAGCGCGTCGCGGATCGTCCGCCCGCGAACGGACGTCGGCATCGCCGGGGTGGTGAGGCCGCCCTGGGCGGAGCCGCGGGCCTTGCCGGCGGCCGCCAGCACGCGGAAGCGATACGTCGTCGCGGGCTCGAGCGCGGTGAGCCGGAGCGTCCCGCGCGTCCCCGGCCGCACCGACACGGCCTTCGTCCAGACCTGGGTGTCGGCGCCGGTCCCGTACTCGACGACGACCCGTGCCGCCCGGTCGACGGTGAACCGCACGAGCGCCGAGAACGGCCCCACGCTCGCGCCGTCGATCGTCACGCGCGGCGCCGTCGCGCTCCTGTCGGCGCCCGCCGTGCTCGCACCGCCGAGCACCGCGGCGACCATGACGGCGACCCCTGCGGCCCTGAACCGCACACTCCGAGGGTAGCGCGACGCCCGTGTCGTGTCGGTGCCGCTTACAAAGGCCGAACGGACGGCGCCGCAGCCGTCGGCCGGGTGGCGGCGACCGCCGCTCTCGCCTGCCGCTCGTACGGGTTGTTCCAGTAGCCGGAGAGCAGGTAGCTCAGCGGCATCCGGATCGGGTGGTGCTGCATCTGCCAGACGTGGCAGAGCTCGTGCGTGATCAGGTCGTCGGAGACGCCGTCGCTGCGCAGCAGCATCCCGACGTGGAACGCGTGACCGTCGAACCGCCGGAACCAGGGGAGCCGGAAGAACCAGGGCGTCACGAGGACGGCGACGCGGTCGATCCGCACGGGCCTCGGCCACCAGTCGAGGCGGTCGAGCCGCTCCTTCGCGCGGACGACGCGCGGATCGGGGCGCATCCGGCTAGGCGATGGGGCTCAGCAGCATGATCGCGCTCCCGTCCTGGGCCTGCCGGTAGGCGTACCCGTACGTCCGCGGGAGCGTGATCCGGTTGATCGTCGCGAGCTCCGTGGCGCCGATCTCGCCGACCCCCGGCGTGATCGGGTTGAGCGTCTGGGCGAGCGGCCGCTCCAGCTCGGGCGCCACGTCGCCGCGCTCGAGGTACACGGCCGTCGACGAGAGCTCCTGCTCCGCCGTCTCCGGGAGCGCCGGTGGGAGCAGGACTGCGACCTGGTCGATCCCCTCGACGTAGTGGAACGTGTAGAGCGCCATCTCGAGCGCCTGGCGCCGGAGCAGCGTGTGCCGCTCCTCGGACGGCTCGCCGAACGGGATCGAGCAGGCCTCGCCGAGGCCGCACAGCGAGACCTGGAGGGTCTTCTGCGTGCCGACGATCTCGACGTCGTCCTCCTCCTGCTGGCCGGTGGACGCGTCGGGGAGGACGGCGAGCGCGCTGATCGGCACCTGGATCGCCTCGCCGTCGGCGGAGGTCACGCGCGGCGGCCCGGCGAGCGCCACGGTGAGCTGGGTCCCGTCCGTCCGGTACTGCTTCGACACGTGGTCGGCGATCTGTCGTGTCTTCGCGGTCTCGCTCCCGGTCGGCTCCCACGTCGACCACGCCCGGGAGGGCCCGGAGTCGGGCTTCGCGACGACGACGAGGAACGCCCCGATCCCGACCCCCGCGACGGCGGCGAGAGCGAGGTAGATGGCGGCGAAGCGGCCGCGGTAGCCCGAGCGCCGCTCGCGGTCGCTCCTCGCCGTGCGAGGCGCATCCGTGACCGGGCGGGCGGGCTCGGCCTCGATGATCGGCGGCTCGGCGGTGCTCTCGCTCACGCCTCGCCTCCCGGAGTCCCGTTCCCCGACACCTGCTCCGGCAGCATGGCCGGCCGGGGCGGCCCGACCTGCGCCGAGAACGACAGCGGCGGCCACGCCGCCTCGTCGGAGAGGTCGACGGTCGGGATCTCGATCTTCGACCCGTCGAGCAGCTCGAGCAGCTCGTCGCCGAAGATCTCGCGCTTCTCGGTCAGCGTCGTCGCGATCCCCTCGATCGCGACGCGGTTGTGGACGACGAGGTTGTGCGCGGCGACGTACGCCTGTCCGAGGATCTGGGCCGCGAGCGCACGCTTCGCGGGATCGGAGAGGGCGCCGGCGATCGGGTCCTGGGTGAAGGGGCCGCCGCCGGTGCGGTTCATGATCTGCAGGCCGATCCTCTCGAACCGCTGCAGGACGCGCCGGTGCGCGTCCTCCTCGGTCTCGTTCGGGAGCGGCGTCACCTCGAAGGGCTCGGGGCCCATCGCCGCCGCACCGACCATCGCCGCCGCCTGGGCGGTCGCCGACATCACGTCGCCGCCGACGCCGACGGTGTTCTCGCCGTAGAACACCCGCTCCGCCGCCATCGCGCCCAGGCCCCAGACGAGGCGGGCGAACATCTCGCTCTGGAAGCGGCCGAAGCGCTCTTCCTTCTCGAGCGCCTGGTGGTGGCCGAGCGAGCCGCCCCGCATGCGGATCGAGAGGCGGGTCGACTCCGCGCCCTCCATGTACGCGTGCCCGCAGGCCGCGTGGCCGGCCTCGTGGATGGCGACGGCCTCGGTCTCCTTGGGGACGTACTCGACGCCGACCGCGGTGCCGGCCTCGAGCGTGGTCATCGCCTCGACGAGGTCCTCCCACGTGAACGCCTCGCGCCCCGAGTGGTGCGAGATCGTCAGGGCCATCGACGTCACCTGCTCGATCATCGCCGGGGAGTAGCCGTTCGTGACGCGGGCGATCTCCTGCCGTCGCCGCGGGACGTCGAGCTCGGGGTCGTGCGCGACCTTCCCGATGTAGAGGTCGAGGATGTCGAGGCGGTCCTGCTGCGTCGGCGTACGGAACCAGACGTGCCGGCCCATGCGCCCCGGGCGGGTGAGGGCCGGGTCGAGTCGCTCCAGCGGGACGTTCGTCGCCCCGATGAAGTAGATCTGCTCCTTGCGCGGGCGGGCCGCGGGGAGGCGGAGCGACACCTTCCCGATTCGGCGCGGGACGATGTAGACGCCGTCGAGGAGCGTGTTCAGCTTGCTCGTGAAGAACTTCTTGAAGAACGGCGGGTTGTCGATCCCGTCCATCACCACGAGCAGCTGGTTGAGGGCGAGTCCGCCTCCCATGCCCATGCCGCCCGGGAACATGAAGCTGCGGATCGACTCGAGCTTCGCGTAGATGCCCCCGGGAACGGTCTGCGGGCGGGGCTCGCGCTCCGCGAACAGGCGCTCGCGCCAGGCCCGCGTCTCCAGGATCAGGTCGCCCGAGGGAGTGAGGGCGCCGTGCGGCCCGAAGAACAGGTACTCGGCCGGGTCGGTGTCACCGGTGTAGCCGGACGCCCCCGGCACGCCCTGCCCGAGCGACTGCCGGCGCATCCCGACGGCGTCGATCTCGTCGATGAACACGATGCACTGGCCGCCCCACTTGCGGGCCAGCTTCTTCGCCCGACGCGCGAGGATGCGGACGATGATCGCGTCGATCCCGATGAACGTCGCCGCGAAGCCCGACCCGGGGATCGAGATGAACGGCGAGTTGAAGCCCGTGGCGATCGCCTTCGCGAGCATGGTCTTGCCGGTTCCCGGCGCCCCGAGGAAGAGCAGCCCCCGCTCGCGCTTCCCGCCTGCCCGCTCGAACTGCTCGCCGGACTGCCAGATCGAGACGACGCGGCGCACCTCCTCCTTCGCCTCGATCTGGCCGCGCACGTCCTCGAGCTTCACGCCCCACTGCGCATCGCCGGGCTCGAAGGCCTGGATCTGCGAGAGGTTCATGAGGAGGAGTGGGCCGAAGAGGATGACGAAGTTGAAGACGAGGAAGAGCGGCAGCATCACCATCAGCGGCAGGATCTGGATGAGCAGGTCCGCGCTGAGGAACCGCGAGGCGAGGAACCAGAGGACGCCGACGACGATCGCGAACTTGACCCAGAAGCGCCAGAACCAGACACGCCGGCGGGCGACGACGTCGTCCTCGCGCAGGGCGGGGCTGTCGAGCCCGAAGAGGCTCGGCCAGGGGATCAGGCGGTGGAAGAGGAGATCGACCAGCCCGCGGAACGCGACGACCATCGCGAGCGACGCGAGGAGCGCGGTCCACCAGCTCCAGCCCTGCTGCTGGGTGAACCAGACGTACAGCGCGGGGCTCGTCAGGAGGGCGACGAACGTCGCGGCGCGCGTCAGCCGCCGCCAGTTCGACGCGAGCTCCTGGGACGCCTCGCTATGGGCGAACGTGCCGGGAAGCGGCTCCGCGCTGGCCATCGGAGCAGTGTACGTCCGGGGTTGCTCCGGCGGTTGTTGGCGATCTGTTAAGGGGCGTGGCGACGCCGGGCGTTGCTAGCGTCCCGCGCATGACACACGCGACGCTGCACACATCGAACGGCGTGATCGAGGTCGAGCTCTTCGCCGACGACGCGCCGAAGACGGTCGAGAACTTCACCACGCTCGCCGGAGACGGCTTCTACGACGGCCTCTCGTTCCACCGCGTGATCCCGGACTTCATGATCCAGGGCGGCTGCCCGCGGGGTGACGGCACCGGCGGACCGGGCTACACGTTCGAGGACGAGTTCAACGAGCGCAAGGTGGTCCGCGGGGCGCTCGCGATGGCGAACGCCGGCCCGAACACGAACGGGTCGCAGTTCTTCATCGTGACGGCCGACGCCTGCCCGTGGCTCGACGGGAAGCACACCGTCTTCGGGCAGGTGACGACCGGTCAGGACGTCATCGACGAGATCTCGGCCGTCGACCGTGACGCCCGCGACCGCCCGACGACGGCCGTCACGATCGAGCGCATCGAGCTCGCCACGACGTAGAGCGCCGACGCGAGGCCGGCGGGACCGACGCTCGTCCGAGGGGCGCGCGGTCGGGCGGGACGGGTGCTCGTCCCGGGGCTCAGCGGGCGCCCGACGGCGACGCGAGGTCCGCGTCCGCGAGCTGCAGGAGCTCGCCGGGGGAGGTCACGTCCGGCGTCAGCGTGGCGACGCCGACGTCGATCCCGTCGCCGAGCGCCTCCCGGATGCGACCCGCAAGGATGTGCGCGCCGTCGAGCGGGGTGTGCGGGAGGATCACGGCGAAGTCGTCGCCGCCGATCCGCGCCGCGATGTCGCTCACGCGGAGGCGCGAGAGGAGCAGCTCCGCGACGACGAGGAGCACGCGGTCGCCGGCGTCGTAGCCCTGCTCCGTGTTGACGGTCGCGAGGCCGTCCACGTCGAGCGTGAGCAGCGACAATGCGTGGTCGTAGCGCCGCGCCGCCGCGAACTCGCGTCGGAGGTCGTCGAAGAAGCGGCTGCGGTTCCGGAGGCCGGTCAGCGGGTCGACGCTCGCGGCCAACTCCACTTCCTGCGCGAGCAGGGCGTTCTCCATCGCGAGGTCGACCCAGCCCGGAGCGATCCCGTCGTCGGCGAGCGCCGCGTGGATCTCGTCCAGGAGGACGGCGACGTCACCGGCCGGGCGTGATCGCCGCACCGCATCCTCGATGCGCTGCCACGCCGTCCCGGAGAGCGTGCCGGGCGTCCGTGCCGTCATCTGTCCCTCGTTCGGGGTCACGGGCTCAGTCTCTCCGGCCGTGGGCGGGACCGTCGTCCCTCGAAGGGGGGATCCTGCCGGTACCGGTGTAGGCTCGCGTCGTGGAGCTCGCCGGGAAGACCGCGATCGTGACGGGGGCCTCGTCCGGGATCGGCGCCGCCACGGTGCGCAAGCTCAGGGAGGCGGGCGTCCGGGTCGCGGGCGGCGCCCGACGTGTGGAGCGGATCGACGCGGACGAGGCGTTCGCGCTCGACGTCACCGACGAGGCGAGCGCGCGCGCGTTCGTCGAGGCCGCCGTGGGCGCGCTCGGAGGCTCCTTCGACATCCTCTACAACAACGCGGGCCTGGCGCTCGGCCGCGTGCCGTTCTGGGAGTCGACGCCCGAGGACGAGGCGACGGTGATCCACACGAACGTCGACGGGGCACTGCGCATGACACGCCTCTGCCTCCCGTTCATCCGCGACGGAGGGCACATCCTCTTCACCGGCTCCGTCGCCGGCCGCCAGGCGTACCCGAACGGCGCGTCCTACATCGCCGCCAAGTTCGGCCTGCGCGGCTTCGTGTACGCGCTGCGGGAGGACCTGCTCGGCCGCCCGATCCGCATCACGACCGTGGACGCCGGGCTCGTCACCGAGACCGAGTTCTCGCTCACGCGGTTCAAGGGCGACGCCGACGCGGCAGCCGCCGTCTACGAGGGCGTCGACACGCCGACGGCGGACGACGTCGCCGACTGCGTCCTCTTCGCGCTCACGCGGCCGCCGCACGTGAACGTCGACGAGATCGTCATGAAGGCCCTCGCCCAGTCGAGCGGATCGCGGATCGTGCGACGCGCCGACGCGTAGGCGGCGGCGCCGTGACGCTGCGCTCGCGGTACGACCGCGACATCCTGCGGCTCGCGCTGCCCGCGCTCGGCGCCCTCGCCGCGGAGCCGCTCTACATCCTCGTCGACACCGCGATCGTCGGTCACCTCGGCCGCCCCGAGCTCGCCGCCCTGGGTGCGGCGGCAACGGCCCTCTCCGTCCTCGCCCTCTTCAACTTCCTCCAGTACGGGACGACCGCTCAGGTGGCGCGCGCGATCGGGGCCGGGGAGGAGGAGACGGCTGCGCGGATGGGCGCGCAGGCGCTCTGGCTGTCCCTCGGCATCGGCATCGCGCTGACGGCGCTCGTGATCGCCCTCGCCGACCCGATCGTGGCGGCGATCGGCATCGACGGACGTGCGGCCGAGCTCTCGGTCACGTACCTGCGGATCGTGTCGCTCGGGCTCCCGTCCGCGTTCCTGGCGCTCGGCGGTCAGGGGTACCTGCGCGGCGTCTCCGACCTGCGCACGCCGCTCCTGATCCTCATCGCCGGGAACGTCGCCAACGCGATCCTCGAGGTGGTCTTCGTCTACGGGTTCGGATGGGGGATCGAGGGGTCGGCGTGGGGCACGGCGGTCGCGCAGACGGGCATGGGAGCCCTCTTCGTCTGGGTGATCCTGCGCCGCGTCGGCTGGGCGCGTGCGGCGGTCGTGCCGCGGCTGGCCCGCCGCCTGCTCTCCGTCGGCGCGTTCCTGTTCGTGCGCACGGCGGCGCTCATCTCCTCGTTCGTGCTCGCGGGCGCCGTCGTCGCGCGGTTCGGCGACGCGCAGCTCGGCGCGCATCAGATTGCGTTCCAGCTCTGGGTCTTCCTCGCCCTCGTGCTCGACTCGTTCGCGATCGCCGGCCAGATCATCGTCGGCCGCGAGCTCGGGGCGAGCCGTCCCGACGAGGCCTTCAGCGCGAGCGTCCGCATGATCCAGCTCTCGGTGGCGACGGGCGTGGCGTTCTCCCTACTCCTGCTCGCGCTCGCCGACCTGCTCCCGCGTGTCTTCTCGTCCGACTCGGCCGTCCTCGAGCAGTGTCGCGAGCTGTGGCCGCTGTTCGCGCTCATGCAACCCGTGAACGGCGCGGTCTTCGCGCTCGACGGGATCCTGATCGGGGCGAGCGACGGGCGGTTCATCGCGGTCTCGATGGTGCTCGCGTTCGCCTGCTGTGCCGTCGGGCTCGTCGCCGCGTCCCTGCTCGACGGGGGCGTTCGCGGCGTCTGGCTCGCACTCGTCGTCCTCCTGCTCGTCCGCCTCGCGACGATGGGCGCCCGATTCCGGCGCCGCCGGTGGCTCGTCACCGGCTTCGCGTGAAGGTACGCTCGCCGTCGTGAGCGCATCCAGCGAGCCCGGGAGAAACGTGCTCGGCGGAGAGCTCGAGCCCTGTGGGCTCGATCCCGTCACGGGCTTCTACCGCGACGGCACGTGCCGGACGGGGCCGCAGGACGTCGGGATGCACGTCGTCTGCGCCGAGATGACGGAGGCCTTCCTCGCCTTCAGCCGGACGGTGGGGAACGACCTGTCGACACCGCGCCCGGAGTGGGGGTTCCCGGGGCTCCGGCCGGGCGACCGCTGGTGCGTCTGCGCCGATCGCTGGCGCGAGGCGCTCGACGCCGACGTCGCGCCGCCGGTGATCCTGGCCGCGACCCATGCCTCGGCGCTCGAGTTCGTGACGCAGGCCGACCTCCGCGCACACGCGATCGACGGCGCCGCCTGACCTCCGGGCGGCCGTCAGCCGGCGACGCCGACCCAGTGGGCCGTGACCGCGACCTCCACGAAGCCCGCGCGGAGGATGTTGCGATACGAGTTCGACGGCAGGCCGTCGCGGCGCTCACCGGTCTCGGTCAGCACCACGTCGCACCCGCGGGCCGCGGCTCGGCGGATGCGCTCCGCGAGCAGCAGGCTCTGTGCGCCCTTCCCCCGATGCTCGGTGAGCGTCGCCGCGAACCCGAGGTAGCCGGCCCCCTCGGACACGTAGAGGGCGGCGGCGCCCGCGGGCTCGTCGCCGTCGAGGGCGAGCAGGCACTCCCAGCCCGCGTCGGGCGTGCGGCGGAGACGCCCCTCGAGTGCCTCGGGCAGCCCGTAGCCGATCCTCACGATCCGCGCGAACGCGTCCCGGTGCTCGGGGGACTCGACGTCGACGAGCGCGAGCCCGCTCTCGACCTGCGGCAGCGTGTCCAGGCCCCGCCGGAACGTCATCCAGCCCCACCCCGGCTCGAGCCCTCGCGCCTGCAGCCACCCCGCGAGCGCGGGCGGCCCCGCCTCGGGTGCGATCGCGACGTAGAACCGGACACCGGAGGGCACGGCGGCGAGCGCCTCCTCGACCTGGGCCTCCGTCGCGGGCCCGTCGGCCCCCAGCCCGACGATGCGATTCAGCATCGGGGAGTCGGGCGCCTCGGGGACGAGCACGACGACTGCTCCGTCGGTCTCGACGACGTCGGAGAAACGCCGGTACGCGTCGAGCATCACGCGCTCCGCTCGGGTCACGGCACGGAGCCTAGTGGGCCGCGGGGGCGTGGGAAAGGTCGGCGAGACTGGGGCGGGGGAGGACGCGGACGCTGCGCGACGCCAGCTGCATCGTGATCGCGAGGAGGGTGACGAGCGCGCAGAGCCACAGCGTCCCGGAGACGCCGAGGGCGATGCTCAGCGGCCCGACGACGGCGAACCCCACCGGCATCAGCACGAGCGAGCCCATGGCGTCCCAGGCCGAGACGCGGGAGAGCACGTCGTTCGGAACGTGCCCCTGGAGGGACGTGTCCCAGAAGACGGAGAACAGCTCGGTCGCGAGCCCTCCCCCCACCATCGTCAGGGCCAGCGCGGGCCAGGGCGCCTCGAGGGCGAGCAGCACGAGCGGCGGCACGGTCAGCGTCATCGCCACGACCCCGTTGCGCAGGGGAAAGGCCGGACGGGTCCGCAGGGCGATCAGCCCGCCGACGACCAGTCCGACGCCCTGTGCGGCGAGCGCGACCCCCCACACCGACGCGCCGCCGAGGGCGTCCTTCGCGACGATCGGCCCGAGCACCTGGGTCGCCGAGGCCGAGGCCGCGTTCGCGAACGCGAACCCGATCACGCAGACCCAGATCCACGTCCGCGAGCGGAACTCGCCCCAGCCGTGCCGCAGCTCGGAGACGAAGCCGGAGGCGGCGCTCCTGGCCGGTGCGACGACGCGCATCGGGAGCAGGAACGCCGCCGCCACGAGATAGGTCACCGCGTCGACGCCGATCGCCCAGCCCGGGCCGGCGGCGGCGACGATCACGCCGCCGAGGGCCGCGCCGCCGATCGTGGTGACGTTGAGCGTGAGCCGCAGGAGCGCATTCGCGGGCTGGAGGAGCGCGAGCGGCACCGTCTGCGGGACGATCCCCTGTTGCGCGGGGAAGAAGAACGAGCTCGCCACGGCACGCACCACGGCGACGGCCGCGAGGTGCCAGATCTCCGCGCGGTCGGTGAGCAGGAGGACGGCCGCCACCGCCTGCGCCACCCCCGAGAGCACGTTCGCCCACACCATCACGTGCTGTCGGGGCAGGCGGTCGGCCACGACCCCGCCGACGAGCAGGAAGACGACCTGGGGCAGGATCGCGAGCGTGAGGACGAGCCCGAGGTCGGTCGCGGACCCGTCGAGCTCGAGCACCGCGAAGGCGAGCGCGACCGGTGCCATCGCCGTGCCCGCGAAGGAGATCGCCCGCCCCGCGAAGAGCAGGCGGAAGTCGCGGTGTGTCAGCGGTGCGAGTGCATCACGCACCGGTGCTGGCCTCGTGGCGCTTGCGCCAGTAGCGCTCGAGGCCCCGGAAGCCGTGCCAGGCGGGGACGATCGTCAGGTAGTTGTCGACGTCGTCCGGGTCGCTCGCGGCGACGTCGGCGTGCACGGCCGTCGCGAACGTCTCCTCGTCCATGCCGTGACCGACCCACTCCGACCAGCGGTGCATCGTCCCCCGGAGCCGGTCGAGGTGCGCCTCGACGTCCTCGAAGACCCCGAAGTGGACGAGCGCGAGACGCGAAGGTGAACGGTGCTCCATCTCCTGGATCGTCCGCTCCCACGCCTCGAGGTCGACCTCGGGCGGGGGCAGCGGCGGGAGCACGAAGCGGGAGGGCGTGAGGCGCACGCCGGCCGCGTCGCCGGAGTACAGCGTCCCCTCGCCGTCGAGGTAGGAGACGTGGTGTGAGGCGTGCCCGGGCGACGGGAAGCACTCGAGGCCGAGCACCTCGTCGCCGACGACGCGGACGTTCCCTTCGGGAACCGGGACGAGCTCGCCCCAGAGCGAGTCGAACGCGTCGCCGTAGAGGCGCCGGGCGCTCGCCTCGAGCTTCGTCGGGTCGACGAGGTGCGGTGCGCCGACCTCCGAGACGTGCACCTGGATCCGCGGGTTCTCGCGGACGACCGCGCCGGCCGCACCGGCGTGGTCGAGATGGATGTGGGAGAGCAGGAGGTGGTCGACCTCGTCGAGGCTCAGCCCGTGCTCCGCGAGGCCTGCGCGGAGCCCGTCGAGGGCGATGCCGGGCCCGCAGTCGAAGAGCGCGAGCCCCTCGTCGGTGTCGAGGAGGTAGACGCCGACGAAGCGCTCGAACCCGAGGTGGTGGACGTCGATCGGCCCGGCTCTCAGCGTCGACACGGCGAGGCCTCGGTGGGGGTCGGGGGCGGGGTCGTCACGTCCGTGCGGGGACGGCGGCGAGCGCGTGGGCGAGGTCGTCGACGAGGTCGTCTGCCGCCTCGATGCCGACGGAGAGCCGGATCAGGTTGCGGGGTGCGGCGAACGGGGCGTCGGCGGTGGACGCGTGCGTCATCCGGTAGGGATGCTCGATCAGGCTCTCGACACCGCCGAGTGACTCGGCGAGCGTCCACACCCGCGTCCGCGCGACGAGATCGACCGCCTCGTCCTCGCTCTCGACGAGGAACGAGACCATTCCCCCGAAGTCGTCCATCTGCCTCGCCGCGATCTCGTGGCCGGGGTGCGAGGGGCGGCCCGGGTAGAGGACGTCGACGACACGGGGGTGGTCCTCGAGGAAGGCGACGACGGCCCGCGCGTTCGCGCAGTGTCGCTGCATGCGCACGGCGAGCGTCTTCAGGCCGCGCAGCACGAGCCAGGCGTCGAACGGGCCGGGGACCGCGCCCAACGACTTCTGCAGGAACCGCAGCCGCTCGGAGACGGCCGGGTCGTTCGTCGCGACGAAGCCGCCGACGACGTCGGAGTGCCCGCCGAGGTACTTCGTCGTCGAGTGGACGACGACGTCGGCGCCCAGCTCGAGCGGTCGCTGCAGGAACGGCGAGGCGAACGTGTTGTCGACGACGAGCAGCGCCCCGACCTCGTGCGCGGCCGTCGCGGCGGCGTGGATGTCGACGACGTTGAGCAGCGGGTTCGTCGGCGACTCGACCCAGACGAGGCGCGTCGTCTCGTCGAGATGCGCGGCGAGGCCGGTCGAGAGCTCCTCCGGCGGCAGGTACGTGAACGCGTAGCCCTTCGGCGCGTACACCTGCGAGAACATGCGGTACACGCCGCCGTACACGTCGTTCACGCAGACCACGCGCTCGCCCGGGTCGACGAGGTGCATCAACGTCGTCGTGGCGCCGAGGCCGGACGAGAACGCGTGCCCGTGGGCGGCCGACTCGAGCGAGGCGAGGCACTCCTCGAGCGCCGTTCGCGTCGGGTTCGCGACGCGCGCGTAGTCGTAGCCCTTGTGGACACCGACCGCCTCCTGGGCGAACGTCGACGTCTGGTAGATCGGCGTCGTCACCGAGCCGGTGGCGGCGTCGGGTGCCTGGCCGGCGTGGATCGCGCGCGTCTCGAACTCCATGGCCGGATCGTAACGACCGGGCTACGCGAGTCTCCGTCCAGCAGCCGTCGGATAGGGTCGCGGGACGCCCAGGCGTCGGCCGCGCT
Organism: Gaiella sp.; assembly: GCF_057140465.1. NCBI lineage: Bacteria > Bacillati > Actinomycetota > Thermoleophilia > Gaiellales > Gaiellaceae > Gaiella > Gaiella sp. Next base: position 22,479 of record NZ_DBNHWK010000089.1, on the reverse strand, counting down.
GCGGCATCGCTACCGGGACCTGCTCGACGCCGGGGTCGAGGTCTGGGAGATGCCGGGCACCGTCGTGCACGCGAAGGTCGTCGTGGCCGACGACGTCGTCAGCCTCGGCACCGTGAACCTGGACGCCTGGGCGCTCTACCGTGACTCGGAGATCGCGATCGTCGCGCGCAGCGCCGAGACCGCGGCCGTGCTCGAGGAGCGGTTGTTCGAGCCGGACGTCGCCCGCGCGACGCCCGGACGCCCTCCCGCCACCGAGGACGAGCAGCGGCAGAGCCGGCTCTGGAACCGGCTCGCCTACTTCCTCTGAGCGGCACGCCGCGCCGCCGTGCCTGCGGGTAGGTTCCGCTCTGTGGGAACGGCGATCGGCGACATCCTCCCGCTCGCGATCGGCATCGCCCTCAGTCCCCTGCCGATCGTCGCGGTGGTGCTCGTGCTGTTCACGCCGCGGGCACGTGCGAACGGGCTCGCGTTCCTCGCAGGCTGGGCCGGCGGCATGCTCGTCGTCGGGGGGATCGTCCTCGTCGTCTCGGATGCGACCGACGCCGCCTCCGACGACGGCGGCGAGTCGACGCTCTCCGGAGCCGTCAGGCTCGCGCTCGGCGTCGGGCTGCTCCTGCTCGCGGTGCGGAGCTGGCGCTCGCGTCCGCCCGAGGGCGTCGAGCCGGAGCTCCCGAGATGGATGGGCGCGCTCGACACGTTCACCTTCCCGACGTCGCTCGCGACCGGCGCGGTGCTCTCGTCGGTGAACCCGAAGAACCTCGCGCTGCTCGTCGCCGGGGTGGCGACGATCTCGGCCGCGGGGCTCTCCGGAGGCGAGGCCGCAGGCGTGCTCGTCGTCTTCGTCCTCCTCGCCAGCCTCTCGATCGCGGTCCCGGTGGGCACCTACCTCGCCCTCGGCCGCGATCGCGCCGAGGTCGTCCTCACCCCGACCAAGGACTGGCTCTCGCGCAACAACGCCGCCGTGCTCGCGATCCTCTTCCTGATCTTCGGCGCCATGCTCCTGGGCGACGGGATCCGGATCCTGTCGGGCTAGACGGGTGCCGGGATGTCCATCGGCGGCGGCGCCGGCGCGCGCCGTTGCTGTTCACGGTGGCGGTGGATCGCGTACCAGGTCACGGCGGCGGCGATCAGCGACCCGAGCAGCCCGAACGTCATGTCCCCGATCGTGTCCCGATAGGCGGTGGGCAGCTCCTCCTCGTTCCCGCGCAGGAACGTCATGTACTCGCCGAGCTCCCAGAGGATCACGAGGGTCGAGCCGAACGCGATCACGAGCGCGGCGGCCACCAGCGGCTCCAGCGCCGTGCGCATCAGCAGCGCCCCAGCCCCCAGCGAGAGGAAGAGCCAGTTCGCGAAGTGGTTGACGTCGTCCCACCAGCCGATCTTGTCGTAGAAGTCGACGACGTTCCCGAGCACGTCGATCAGGAACGGGACCGTCAGGAGCGCGTCCGCGGTGTACGGGTACGGCTTGCCCTTCGCGGCCAGTCGCCAGACGACGGGGAGCGCGAGGACGGCGATCGGGTACCAGAGCAGCCGCCAGCCGAACCCCTTCTCCTCGAACCGCTCCAGCCCCCCGAAGGCGCCGAGCGCCGTCAGCCCGATCGTCGTCGCCTTCAGGACGACCACCAACGGCAGGCCGATGCGTCGATCCATGTCTACTCCGTAGCGTACGCAGGCGATGCGCGCATCGGTAGATCGCCGAACGCCGGTCGCGGTCAGCGACGGACGCTCTCGAGCCCGGCGGCGGCCCGGAGCCGGTCGAGCGCGCGGTCGAGGGCGTCGTCGAGCGCCCCGGAGCCTCTGACGCCGGGCTCCCGGTGGACGGCGCGGACGACGAGCTCGCCCGCGGCCCGCTCCGCCTTCAGGTCGACGCGCGCGACGATGCGGTCGCCGCGCAGGAGCGGGAGGACGTAGTAGCCGTAGCGGCGCTCGTGCGGTCGCTTGTAGATCTCCATCACGTGGTCGAAGGCGAACGCGCGTCGGGTGAACGACCGATCCCAGAGGAGGTTGTCGAACGGGGAGAGGAGCACGGGCGTGGCGACCGGGGGCGGATCGACCGTCGACCCGGCGGGGACGAGCACGGCCGGCCCCGCGTCCTCCACGGACCACCGCTCGAGGAGCCCGTCCCGGACGAGGTCGTCGACCGTGGGTCGGATGCGCCGCGTCCCCCCCTTGAGGCGCCAGTGCTCGACGAGCCCCTGCTCGGTGAGCGCCCCGCGTGCCCGCACGGCTTTCAGCGCGAGCGAGCGCAGGCGCTCGCGCTCCGACGGCACGGGCGCGTCGAGGACGGCCCGGGGCAGGACGCGCTCCGGGAGGTCGAACAGCCGCTGGAAGCCGTCGCGCCCCGCGACGACGAGCTCCCCGCGGTTCCAGAGGCGGACGAGCATCGCCTTTGCCGGCTTCATCGCCCACATCTCGCCGCCGGCCTCGCCCTCGAAGTGCCGCGAGCCGAGTGCGCCCTCGACGCGGATGCGCTCGAGCACGTGCTCGGCGAGATGCGGGTGCGTCCGCTCGACCGACGCGTACCAGCTGCGACCCCCGTCCGCCATCGCCGGCCGGAACAGGGGCCAGTCCTCGGCCGGGAGCAGGCAGGCCTCGTGCGCCCAGTACTCGAACACCCGGCCACCGCGGAGGAGGCGGTCGACGGCGCTCCGCGGGTACGCGCCGACGCGTCCCGCGAGGACGATGCGGTGGCTCCGCTCGACGGTCGAGATCGAGTCGAGTTGGACGCACGACAGGGCGGTGATCGCCCGCTCGACCTCGGTCGTCGTGCCCCGTCTCCGACGGGCCGCGTAGCCCTGCGCGGCGACCACGAGTCGTCGCAGCGCAGGCAGGGAGATCGTCGCCATGGTGGTAATCATGTCTCGTGCGGAGTCTCGTGACGCTCGCCCTGTTCGTCCTCGTCGCCGCGTACGCGATCGGCGGTGCGCTCTTCCTCGCACGCGACGACGACCCGGTCTCCCGGGCCGATGCCGTGGTCGTCCTCGCCGGCGGAGACTCGCGCCTCGACGTCGGGCTCGACCTCGTCCGCGACGGCGTCGCTCCCGTGCTCGTCGTCTCCGAGGACACGACCGGGCGTGACGACGAGCGCGTCGCGTTCTGCGCCGAGGGAGGGACGAGCGCGAAGCTCGTGGACGTGGAGGTTCTCTGCCCCATCGCCTCCCCCTACTCGACCCGGGGCGAGTCCCGGGTCGTCGCACAGCTCGCGGAGAAGCGCGACTGGAACTCGATCGTCGTCGTCAGCTCCCGCTACCACCTGTTCCGGGCCGAGCGGCTGATCGAGCGCTGCACCGATGCCAAGCTCGCGATGCGTGGCGCGCCGGAGCCCTGGTGGCGCAACGTGATCGCCGTCCCGGCGGAGTGGGCGAAGCTCGCCCTCGCCGAGACGACGCGCCGCGACTGCTGAGCGCGGCCACGCCGTCACCGCACCGGGAGGTGGGGGCTCCGGTCAGCCCGGGACGTGGCCCTCGAGGATCGCCGCCAGCCGGTCAGCATCGATGTTGCCGCCCGAGACGATGCACACGAGGCGCTCCCCGGGCACACGACCCGAGAGCGCAGCGGCGACCGCGAGCGCGCCGGCGCCCTCCGCGACGACGTGCGCCCGTTCGACGAGGAGCCGGACGGCGGCTGCCGTGTCCGCGATCGACATGGCCTCCGCCCCCGCGAGCAGCGGACGCGCGTGCTCCCACATCTCGGGCAGCATCCCCTTGCCGCCGGCGCCGTCGACGAACGAGGCGCGATAGGGCACCTCGACGGGCTGCCCGGCGGCGAGCGCTGCGCTCACCGGAGCCCCGGTCTCGGGCTCGCACGCGATCACGCGGGTCGCGGGGCTCGCCGCCGCGAGGGCGCTCGCGATCCCCGTGGTCAGGCCGCCGCCTCCCCACGGGACGAGCACGGCGTCGACCGCGTCGAGCTCCTCCGCGAGCTCGAGCCCGATCGTCCCGTTCCCCGCGATCACCGCCGGGTCGCTCACGGGATGGACGAAGTGCCCCCCGAGCCCGGGGTAGCTTCCCTCTGCCATCGCCTGCCACCAGCGCTCGTGCGGAACGGGGACGACGCGGCCGCCGAGCCGCTCGATCGCGTCGAGCTTCGCTCGCGGCGCGTGATCGGGCGCGACCACCGTGGCCGGGACGCCGAGCTCCCGCGCCATCCACGCGACGCCCTGCGCCATGTTGCCGGCGCTCGTCGTCCAGAGCCCGTCGGCCGATAGCGCGGGCTCGGCGAGGCGGACCGCGTTCGCGGCGCCGCGGATCTTGAACGAGCCGATCGGCTGGAGGCACTCGAGCTTCAGCCAGATCTCGCGTGGGCCGTCCACCTGCAGGCGGACGAGGGGCGTGCGGGTGGCGATGTCCGCGATGCGTGCTCGGGCGGCCTCGATCTCGGCGAGGGCGATCAGAAGTCGACCTCGGTGCCGACGCCGCGCTCCCGCGCGCGAGCGACGGCGAGCTCCGCGGCGAACAGGTCCTCGACCGCGATGCCGAGCGACTTGAAGACCGTCAGCTCGTCGGGGCGCGTGCGCCCGGGATGGGCGCCGACGAGCAGCTCGCCGAGCTCGGCGAGGATGTGCCCGTCGTCGAGCCCCACCTCGTCCGCCGCGATGCGGAAGTCCCCGGACTCGGCGAGCGTCGACTCGCGGCGGTCGACGAAGAGCGAGGCGTCGGCGACGGTCCGGGTGTCGAGCTCGCGCATCGACGGGATCGACGAGCCGACGGCGTTCACGTGCGTGCCCGGCGCGAGCCACGATCGCTGCACGATCGCCTCGCGGCTGCTCGTGCACGTGCAGACGACGTCGGCGCCGTCGAGCGCCTCCGCGACCGTGGCGACGGCGTCGGCATGGGCCTGGAGGGCGAGGCCGACGGCCCGCTCCGGGGTTCGGCTCCAGATGCGCAGCTCGCAGTCGGGGAGGACGGCCCGCATCGCCTCGACGTGGGAGCGGCCCTGGACGCCCGAGCCGAGGATCGCGACGACCCTCGACTCGTCGCGGGCGAGGAGCGACGTGGCCACCGCGGACACCGCGGCGGTGCGGATCTCGGTCACCGCCGACGCGTTCAGGATCGCGCGCAGGCGGCCGGTCTCCGCGTCGTGGAGCAGGACGGCGCCCTGATGGGGATCGAGGCCTCGCGCCGCGTTGGCGGGCGCGACCACGATCTCCTTCAGCGAGAACACCGCCCGGTCGCCTCCGCGGTAGGCCGGCATCAGTCCGAGCACCTGCTTCGTTCCCGGTCGCATGATGAAACGGAGCGGCATCTGCGCCTCGTCGCGCTCGAGCGCGACGAGCGCGTCGCGCATCGCCTCGATGCAGGACGGCATGTCCAGCACGGCCCGCACGTCCGCGTCGGAGAGCACGAGCACGGTCACGGCCGCGACCCCCGCGGGAGAGGGGTGGAGGCCGGGCGGCTGCGTGTCGGCCTCATGCGAACAGCGCCCCGATCTCCGCCCACTCGTCGTGCGTGAGCGACACGTCGAGGGCGGCCCGCACGTCGTCCAGGTGCTCGGGACGGTTCGGGCCGACGACGACCGCGGTCGCCTCCGGGACGTGGAGGGCCCACGCGAGGGAGAGCGCCGCCGTCGTCACGCCCCGGTCGGACGCGTGGCGCTCGAGAACCTCGAGGGCGTCGAACACCTCGTCGACTGCGTAGCCGCGGTAGGCCTCGGGGCGCTGCGTCATCCGCGACCCGGCCGGGGCCTCCTCGCCGCGCCGGTACTTGCCGGAGAGCCAGCCCCCGGCGAGCGGGCTGAACGGGGTGTAGCCGATGCGGTGCTCGTGGCAGAGCGGGAAGACGGTCTCGTGGTCCTGCTGCTCGAGGAGCGAGAACTGGTTCTGCACCCACTCGTAGCGCACGAGGCCCTCGAGGGCCGACAGCTCGATCGCCTCGGCGAGCTGCTCGGCCGTGAAGTTCGAGGCGCCCACCGCCCCCACGGTACCCGCGCGGACGAGCTCGTCGAACGCGAGGAGCGTCTCCTCCTGTGCGACCTCGGGGTCGAAGTCGTGCGTCATGTAGCACGCGATCCGATCGACGCCGAGGCGGTCGAGGCTCGTCGCGATCTGCCGCCGGATGCGGACGCGCGACAGCCCGCGGTCGGCACCCTCGCGCATCGGGTTGAAGGTCTTCGTGCAGAGGACGATGCGGTCCTGCACCGCGGCTCCCTTCGCGGCCAGCCACTCGCCGATCCAGGACTCGCTCGTGCCGCCGCCGTACGCGTCCGCGGTGTCGAACGTCGTCACGCCGAGGTCCCATGCCTCGTCCATCAGTCGGAACGCCACGTCCCTCGGCGTCCCCTGCCCGAAGAGCGCCGGAGCAGAACCGACGCCGCCGAAGTTGCCGCACCCGAGGATCACGCGCGAGACCGCGATCCCGCTCTGACCGAGCAGCCGCTCGTCCACGACCCCGATCGTAGTCGTGGAGGAGGCGTCGATGGGCCCGGGGGCGCGGCGTGGCGCGGCGTCCGCCCGAGCGCCTCTCAGACGATGCCCTGGTCGAGCATCGCCTCCGCGACCTTGACGAACCCGGCGATGTTGGCGCCGACGACGTAGTCCCCGGGCGCGTCGTACTCCTCCGCCGTCTCGCGGCACGTCTTGTGGATCGAGGCCATGATCCCGCGCAGGCGCAGGTCGACCTCCTCGCGCGTCCAGGTGATCCGCAGTGCGTCCTGGGACATCTCGAGCCCGGAGACGGCGACGCCGCCGGCGTTCGCGGCCTTCCCCGGCCCGTACAGGACACCCGCCTCGCGGAAGCGGTCGACCCCCTCGGGCACGGTCGGCATGTTCGCGCCCTCCGCCACGAGCACGACCCCGTTCGCGACGAGCGTCGCCGCGTCGTCACCCGAGATCTCGTTCTGGGTCGCGCACGGGAAGGCGCAGTCGGCCGGGACCGCCCACAGCCGGTTGCGGCCCTCGGGAATCGTCGGCGTATAGGTCGCCCGGGGGAAGCGCTCCGCGTACTCGAGGATGCGCCCCCGCCGCACGTTCTTGAGGTCCATCACCCACTGGAGCTTCTCGTCGTCGATGCCGTCGGGGTCGTGGACGAAGCCGTCCGAGTCGGAGAGCGTGACCGGCTTCGCCCCGAGCATGATCAGCTTCTCGACCGCGTACTGGGCGACGTTCCCGGAGCCGGAGACGAGGCACGTCTTTCCCTCGAGGCCCTCGCTTCGCGTCTCGAGCATCTCCTCGGCGAAGTACACGGTCCCGTACCCCGTCGCCTCCGGTCGGATCAGCGAGCCACCCCACTCGAGCTCCTTGCCGGTGAGCACGCCGCTGAACTCGTTGCGGATGCGCTTGTACTGGCCGAACAGGTACCCGATCTCCCGGCTGCCGACGCCGATGTCCCCGGCCGGGACGTCGGTGAAGGGGCCGATGTGGCGCTGGAGCTCCGTCATGAACGACTGGCAGAACCGCATCACCTCGAGGTCGCTGCGGCCCTTCGGGTCGAAGTCGGAGCCGCCCTTCCCGCCGCCCATCGGGAGCGTCGTGAGCGCGTTCTTGAACACCTGCTCGAACGCGAGGAACATCAACAGCCCGAGGTAGACGCTCGGGTGGAACCGCAGGCCACCCTTGTAGGGGCCGATCGCGCTCGACATCTCGATCCGGTACCCGCGGTTGACGTGGATCTCGCCGTGGTCGTCGACCCACGGCACCCGGAACATGATCACGCGCTCCGGCTCGATCAGACGGTCGAGGATCTTCTGCTCCCGGTAGCTGGGATGCCGGTCGATGACCGGCACCAGTGACTCGGCGACCTCCGCGACCGCCTGGTGGAACTCGGTCTCGCCCGGGCTGCGCGCGACGGCATCGGCGAGGAGCGTCTCCAGGTAGCGGTGTGTGATGGATGGTCGACCTTCTGCCAACGGCGTCGTCACCGTCGCTCCTTCCTCGTAGACCTGTGGGAGGACTTTCGCCCGGGAGGACTTTCGCCCGGGATGACCCTCGTCCTGCCCGGACGGTCTCAGTCGGGGCCACGCCTCGCATCCGCGGGCACACGGTTGTCAGGCGCGGAAACTCCGCAGTCGAACGCGGCGCCCTCGCACTAGGGTGGCGCGTCCGCGGCGGCCGGTGTCGTGACGCCGGCTGTGGAGCGGATCCGGAGCAGCGGGACGACACCGCAGGCGAGGACGACGGCCGCGACGGCGAAGACGCCGCGGTAGCCGGTCGAGGCGGCGACCGCACCCAACGAGACGGCGCCGATCGCGTACCCGAGGTCCGCCGCTGCGGTGAAGCTCCCGACGGCGGCGCTGCGCTGGGTCGCAGGGGCGCGCGCGACCACGATCATCATCAGCGCGGGGAAGATCAGCGCCTGTCCGGAGGCGAGGACCGCCGTCCCCAGGTACAGCCCGGTCGCGGAGTGCGCGAGCGCGATCACCCCGAACCCCACCGCGGCCAGGGCCATGGCGGCCGTCGCCGTGCGTGCCGACCCGAAGCGGTCGGGGATCCGGCGACCGATCGAGCGGATGCCGATCACGATCGACGCGTTGAGCCCGAACACGAGGCCGGCGCCCGAGAGGCCGAGCTCCCTCGCGTAGAGCGGTGCGAACGCGGCCATCCCGGCGAACCCGATCATCGAGAGGACGAGGACGAGCCCGGGAAGGAGCGCCGCCGGATGGACGAACGGCTGGCGGCGGGTGTCGACCTCGAGGTCGCTCGGCCTCGTCTCCGGCAGCCCGGATGCTGCGAGCGCGGCGACGAGCGACACGCCGGCGGCGACGAGCCAGACGGTGTCGTAGTGGTCGTCGCGCAGGAGCAGCTCGCCGAGGAGCGGGCCCGCGGCGAGGCCCCCCCAGACCGCGAGCGAGTAGAGGCTCACCGCCTCGCCGCGCCGGGAGTCGGGCGCGAGGTCGTTGACGATCGTCGCCGAGCCGACGAACAGCAGTGCCTCGCCGACGCCGCCGACGAGGCGCAGCGCGACGATCGCGGCCAGCGAGGAGGCCGGGACGTAGAGGGCGACGCTGCCTGCCAGCACGAGGCAGCCGACGATCACGAGGCGCCGCCTCCCGCGGCGGTCTCCGAGACGCCCGGCGAGCGGTTGGAGCAGCAGGGCCGTCGGGCTCGCCGCTGCGACCGCGACGCCCACCCCGACGTCGCCGACGTCGAGCGGGCCCCTCGCGTAGACGGGGAGGACGGGGAGGAGCATCCCGATGGTGAAGAGCGACCCGAACGTCGCGACCCAGACGAGCGCGAAGGGTCGGGTGAGCACGCGTTCGGTCACGCGGGCGCATCCTCCCAGGTTCGTCCGCCCCGGTCCCCGGGTCGCCGACGCCGTCTGCGGGCCGGCCCGGGCGCAGGTCTCCCGGCGTTAGCCGGGGAGGAGGCCGAGTTGGCCGAGGAAGTCCATCTGGTCGAAGAACAGGTGCTCGGACTTCAGCGTCTCACCGTCGGTGACGTAGAGCGCCGCCCACCGGAGCTCGACTGCTCGCCCTGTCGGCGCGATATCGCCGTTGGGCGTGCGGAGCACACCGTCGTGAGTGCCAGTGAGGGTTCCCTCGGCCGCTGCGGCCGGCCCGTCGGTGAGCAGCTGGACGATCTCGAGGCGGAGGTCTGGGAAGGCTTCCTGGAACACGGCGAGGAAGCCGATGACGTTGTCGCGGCCGCTGACCTGGGCGCCTGGCGCTGCTAGCTCCGCATCTGCGGCCCACGGATCGGCGTCGTCGTCACGGCCGTTGAACGCGTCGATGTGCTTCAGGATCACGTCTCTGGCGCTGGGCATCTCCTCTCCGATCGTCGTCGGGATTGCCATCCTGTCAGAAATGGGGACTCTCGCCTCGGGCAACACGCAAGAGCCCATGACCCCGGCACGTTCCTGCGTCTCTGCCGCTCACGTGACATTGCCGAACACTGGCCCACGCGGGCGCATCCTCCCAGGTTCGTCCGCCCCGGTCCCCGGGTCGCCGAAGCCGTCTGCGGGTCGGCCCGGGCGCAGGTCTCCGCCGCCGGGACGACGGCCGGCTAGGAGCCCGCGCTCGACGAGACGTACTCGGCGACGGCCTGGATCTCGTCGTCGGAGAGCTGGTCGGAGAACGACGGCATTGCGCCGCGGCCGTTCGTCACCGTGTCGACGACGGTCTCGACGTCCGGCCGGGCGTCGTCGAGGTTCGGTCCCACCGAGCCGCCCGAGCCCGCCGCCGCGAGCGTGTGGCAGCCGCCGCAGCCGGCCGACGCGAACACCGCCGCCCCATCGACCGCACCGGCGTCCATGTCCGTGTCCACGGCGTCGGTCGTCTCGGCCGCCGGAGGCGCAGCCTCCTCCGCTCCGTCGTCACCGCCACACCCGGCGGCGACGCCGCCGAGACCGAGGAGGAGAGCTGCGAGCACGAGTGCGACACGCACGACGCCGAGTATCCCACACCGCGGCCTCGTCGCCGGCGTCCGCCGAGAGCCCCGACGGGGTCGAGCTCGAGCCGACGGCCTACGCCGTCCGCCGACCCTGGGTGCCGTCACGTGGGGAGGAGAGCGGGGCCGACGGCATTCGCGCGTCGAGCGCGGCGCGCACCGCCGGCGCGACCTCGGTGCCGAGCAGCTCGATCGCGCGCAGCACCTCGTCGTGCGGCATCGTGCCCACGGTGAGCTGGAGCAGGAAGCGCTCGTGCCCGAACACCTCGTGCTGGAACAGGATCTTCTCGGCCACCTGTGCGGGGCTGCCGACGAAGAGGTGCCCTCGGAGGTCCAGGCTGCGGTCGTAGTCCGCGCGCCCGAGCGGAGGCCAGCCGCGCTCGCGTCCGATCCGCGTCATGGTGTCCGCGAGCGCGGGGAAGTAGTCGTCGGCGGCCTGCTGCGACCGGTCGGCGATCCAGCCGTGCGCGTTGATGCCGAGCGCGGGGGCCGCACGGCCGGCCCGTGCCGCCGCCTGCCGGTGGATCTCGGCGAACGGGGCGAAGCGCTCCGGCAGGCCGCCGATGATCGCGAGCGCCATCGGGAGGCCGAGCGCCCCCGCCCGCGCCGCGGACTCCGGCGTGCCGCCGACGGCGACCCAGACGGGCAGCGGCTCCTGCACGGGCCGCGGGTAGACGCCGAGGCCGTCGATCGGTGGTCGGAGGCCCCCCGACCACGTCACGTGCTCGGCGTCCCGCAGGCGCAGCAGCAGCTCGAGCTTCTCGGCGAACAGGGCGTCGTACTGCCGGAGGTCGTAGCCGAAGAGCGGGAACGACTCCACGAACGATCCTCGCCCGGCCATGATCTCCGCACGGCCGCCGGACAGGAGATCGAGGGTCGCGAAGGCCTGGAAAACCCGGACGGGTTCGTCGGACGAGAGCACGCTGACCGCGCTCGTGAGGCGGATCCGCTCCGTTCGCTCCGCCGCTGCCGCGAGCACGACGGCCGGGGAGGAGACGGCGTAGTCCGGACGGTGGTGCTCGCCGACGCCGAACACGTCGAGACCGACCTCGTCCGCGAGCGCGATCTCCTCGACGAGGTCGCGCAGTCGCTGCCCCGGCGTCACCGTGCGCCCACTCCGGGCGTCGGGGGTCACCTCCGCGAAGCTGTAGACGCCGATCTCCACGCGCTGCCTCGGCTCGCACTGTATGCGAGCGGCGACGCACGGGAACCGACACGGCCGCGAGACGCTGCGCCGCACCGTCCGCGCCGGGATTCCGACGTACCGACGCGCTAGAGCGGGACGATCTCGTCGCCGATCGCGATCGTGCCGTCGCTCAGGATGTCGGCGTTGATGCCGCCGCGGTGCACGAGCTCGCGCATGATCCCGGGGCGCGTCATCGACTCGAGGTGGGCGCAGGGCTCGCAGAGCTCGACGCCGTGGCACTCGACCTCGCCGACCCGGAAGCGCCTGCCGACGAGGTCGTTGAGACGGATGCCGCGCGTCGTCACCTGTCGGCGCGTGCCTCCCGGTGGGAGCCCGACGTCCGCGACGACCTCCGCCTCCACGAGCGTCAGCGCCTGCCCGGGTGCGGCGCCGTCGTCGGCGTAGTAGCGGTCGCCCTCGAGACCACGACCCGCGACCGCCCGCGCCGACGCGACCGATCGCAGCTCCGCTCCCTCGGCCGGGCCGAGGTGGATCGCCTCGACGGCGGCGTGCGGCGACCTCCCGCTCGACGGCGGCCGCGGTGCGTCGCCGGCGACGGCGTCGAGCGTGTCGGCGAGGCCGGCGAGCGACGGCTGCTCACGTGTCGCGGGTGGGTCGCCGACCTCTGCGAGACGGTTGATCCAGATCGTCGGGATGCCGAGGCGCGTCGCGGGGACGACGTCGTGGAAGTGGCTCTGGGCGATGTGGACGTCCGGGAGCCGCCCGACCGCGGCCGCGAACGCGTGCCAGTGCTCCAGGGCCGGCTTGTACGAGCCGATCTCCGAGGCGACGATCGCGAGGTCGAACGCCACCCCGATCGCCCGGATCGACGCCTCGATGAGGTCGCGATCCGAGTTCGAGAGGATCGCGAGCCGCCAGCCGCGCGACCTGGCCTCCGTCAACGCGGCCGTCACCTCCGGGAAGACGGGCCAGTCGGGGAGGGTCGACGCCGGGTCGGCGTCGATGCCCATCCGGCGCGCCGTCTCGCGGAGGACCTCGCGGTAGGTGCGCGTCGGGTCCTCGGCCTGGACGGCGGGCTCGAGCTCGTGGTATCGGTCGAGGAGCTCGACGCCGCCGAGCGCGCCCGCGATCCCCGCGTTCCAGTCGACGAGGGTGCCGTAGCAGTCGAACGTCGCCCACCGTGCCACGGACGGAGACTACCGTCGCTCATTCCCGCCGCCGCGGCGCATCGCCCGCACGCTGCCCCGTCGCACCCCGGGCGGGGGCGTGCCGACGACGCGCACCGGGGCCCGGAAGGACTGTCGAGCGACGTCGGCCGGGTGGCGACGCCGTCTATCGTGCGGGCGATGAGCGCCTGCGGATCGGGGTACGGGAGCCTGAGTGAGGCGTTCGCACGCCGCGTCGAGCTGGCGCTCGTGCACGCGGAGCTCCAGGAGCTGGTCGACGTCGCGCCGTCGCGGGAAGTGTTCCTCGAGGAGCACGGCGCCGACACGGCCGCCGCGGGCCGGCCCGTCGGCTACCGCGTCACGCTCGACCGGCTCGCCGCCGCCGTGCCCCCTGCGTGACGTCGCCGGGACCGGGCGGGTGCCCGGCCCCGGCATTCCCCTCCGACCAGAACGCGTCCCAGGCGTGGAGGTCGTAGAGCGGTGAGCCAATTGATTGATTAAAGAGTTCATGCAATAGTGTTCGAGTGGCGCCGCGGGACTACGACATGACGACGCGCAGGGCGGCCACGGAGCGAACGCGACGACGGATCCTCGAGGCGACACTCGAGCTGCATACGGAGCAGGGGATCCTCGGGACGAGCTGGCAGGACATCGCGCGTCGCGCCGACGTCGCCGTCGGCACCGTGTACAGGCACTTCCCGTCGCTCCGGGAGCTCGTTCCCGCCTGCGGCGAGCTGCTGTTCGAGCGGACGGGGCCTCCGTCGCCGGACGACGCGGCGGCTGCGATCGGGGACGAGCGCGACCCGATGCGGCGCCTGGAGCGCGCTGCGACCGTCATCTTCGGCTTCTACGAGCGGGCCGGGAGGCACATCGACAGCGACGTGCGCGAACGTGAGCTCCCAGAGGTGCGCGAGTGGGAGGAGTACCTCCGCGCAACCGTCACGGCCTTCGTGCGGGAGGCGCTGCGGCCGCGGCGGGTCGGTGCGCGCGAGTTGCAGATCGTCAGCGCGTTCTTCGACTTCCGCGCCTACGACGCCTTGCGCACGCGCGGTGTCTCCACGGCGCGCGCGACCCGCGAGGTCGCCGCGCTGGCGGGCTGCCGCTTCGGGCTCGAAGGCGAAACGAGGTCGTCCATGAGATCGACGAGAGGAGGCACGAGGTGAGCTGTACCGCGTCAGGTGACCCGGCGGCATCGCACGGGGCGACCGTCGGGCAGGGGGTGGTCACATGACCGAGGTCGCCGCGAGGCCCTACGTCCTCGCCGGTGGGGAGGCAACGGTGCGCTGGCTCGGCGACACATCGACGGCTTTCCTCGCCACCGGGGACAGCACCGCCGGCGCGTTCGCTCTCGTCGACGAGCGGGCCCGGAAGGGTGAGGCGGTGCCGCTGCACCGGCACGTCGAGGACCTCGAGGCCTTCTACGTCGTCGAGGGACAGGTGTCGTTCTTCGTCGACGGGGCGTCCGGCCGAGCCGTGGGCGCGGGCTCGTTCGTGTACGTCCCGCCCGGCGTCGTTCACGGCTTCCGCGTGGCATCGGAGACGGCGCGTTACCTGATCCTCACCACACCGCACCACGGTGCGTTCTACGAGGCGATCACGCTGCCCTCGGGCCCGGCCGGCGAGCGTCCGACCGGGTCGCTGCCCGACGGCCACATCAGGAAGGCGGCCGTCGAGTTCGGCATCGAGTTCGTTGGTCCGCTCCCCGACACCGGCGACCCCGACGCGTAGCACGATACGAGCGCGCTGTCGCGCCGGGCGGCTCGTCACCCGGCGCGACAACGAACGGGCCTCGGCTCAGCTGCAGCCGGTGTTGGTGCCGCAGTCGCGGCACGTGTAGCAGGAGCCGGTGCGCACCATCCGGCCGCCGCAGCGGGCGCACTCGACCGCGTCCTCCCACTGGTTGAACAGCGCCGTCTGGCCGGGGGGAGCGGCCTCGGCGGGTGCCGCGGCACCGCCGGCGGCGGGTGCCGCGCCCGCGTACTGGGCGGCGAGCCGCGCCTTCACCTCCGGCGTGAGGATCCCCGCCTCCTCGAGCTGATCCTCCGTGAGGAACTTCTTCCCGAACCAGCGGAAGATGTAGTCGACGATCGACTTCGCCGTGCGGATGTCCGTGTCGTTCGTGAGCCCGGACGGCTCGAAGCGCATGTGCGAGAGCTTCGAGACGTAGACCTCCGGCGGGACCCCGTACTGGAGGCCCATCGAGACGGCGATCATCAGCGAGTTCATGAGGCCGGCCATCGTCGTGCCGTCCTTCGCGATGTCGACGAAGATGTCGCCGGGTGTGCCGTCGTCGTAGAGGCCGACGTGGATGTAGCCCTCGTAGTCGCCGACGCGGAACTTGCGCCCGACCTCGGTGCGATCCTCCGGCAGGCGGCGGCGCTGTGGCACGTGGACGCCGGAGGGGACGAGCCCTGCGATCGCGGCGGCCGTCGTCGCCCCGTCCTTCTCCTTGGAGGACGACAGCGGCTGCGCCACCTTGCAGTTGTCGCGGTAGATCGCGATCGCCTTCACGCCGAGCTGCCACGCCTCGACCAGGAGCCGCGAGACCTCGTCGACGGTCGTCTCCTCGGGCAGGTTCACGGTCTTCGAGATCGCCCCGGAGATGAACGGCTGCACCGCGCCCATCATCTTCACGTGGCCCGAGTAGTGGATCGCCCGGTCGCCGATCGCGCAGTCGAACACCGGATAGTGCTCGGCCTTCAGGTAGGGCGCACCGACGACGGTGTTGCGCTCGTCGATGAACGCGACGATCTCGTCGACCTCGCCCGGCGCGTGGCCGAGCTCGTGGAGCGCCATCGGCACCGTCTTGTTGACGATCGTGATCTCGCCGCCGCCGACGAGCTTCTTCGACTTCACGAGCGAGAAGTCGGGCTCCACGCCGGTCGTGTCGCAGTCCATCATGAAGCTGATCGTCCCGGTGGGGGCGAGCACCGTCGCCTGGGCGTTGCGGAACCCGTTCACCTCGCCGAGGTCGAGCGCTTCCTCCCACGCGTGCCTCGCGGCCGTGAGCAGGTCGTCCGGCACCGCGTCGGCGTGCTGGATGTTCCCGACCGCCGCGCGGTGCTTCGCGATCACGCCGAGCATCGCCGCGGCGTTCGGCTGGTATCCGGCGAACGGCCCCATCCGCTTCGCGACCTCCGCCGACTTCCGGTAGGCGCGCCCCGTCATCAGGGCGGTGATCGCGGCCGCGTATGCCCGGCCCTCGTTCGAGTCGTAGGGCAGGCCCTCGGCCATCAGGAGCGCGCCGAGGTTCGCGTAGCCGAGCCCGAGTTGCCTGAACGCCAGGGCGTTGCGGCCGATCTCGGGCGTCGGGTACGACGAGTACCCGACGACGATCTCCTGTGCCAGGAACATGACGTCGACGGCGTGCTCGAACGCGTGGACGTCGAAGGTGCCGTCCTCGCGGCGGAACTTCATGAGGTTGAGCGAGGCGAGGTTGCAGGCGGAGTCGTCGATGTGCATGTACTCCGAGCACGGGTTCGACGCGTTGATGCGTCCCGTGTTCGGGCACGTGTGCCAGGCGTTGATCGTCGTGTCGTACTGGACGCCGGGGTCCGCGCACTCCCACGCGGCAGCGGCGATGTCCTTGAGGAGCCCGCGCGCGTCGACCGTCTCGACCACCGTGCCGTCCGTCCGCGCCGTGAGGTTCCACTCCTTGCCCTCGACGACCGACTCCATGAACGCGTCGGTGACGCGCACCGAGTTGTTCGCGTTCTGGTACTGGATCGACGCCCAGTCGGAGGAGTCGAGCGACATGTCGTAGCCTGCCGCCTCGAGCACGCGCGCCTTGCGCTCCTCCTTCGCCTTGCACCAGATGAACTCCTCGACGTCGGGGTGGTCGACGTCGAGCACGACCATCTTCGCCGCGCGTCGGGTCTTGCCGCCGGACTTGATCGTCCCTGCCGAGGCGTCCGCGCCGCGCATGAACGAGACCGGGCCCGACGCGTACCCGCCCTTCGAGAGCTGCTCCTTCGAGGAGCGGAGCCTCGACAGGTTGAGGCCGGAGCCGGAGCCGCCCCGGAAGATGATGCCCTCCCGCCGGATCCAGTCGAGGATCGACTCCATCGAGTCCTCGATCGAGAGGATGAAGCACGCCGAGCACTGGGGCTTCTCCTCGAACCCGACGTTGAACCACACCGGCGAGTTGAACGACGCGATCTGGTTGACGAGGATCGCCTTCAGCTCCGCCTCGAAGGCGTCGGCCTCCTCGTCCGTCGCGAAGTAGCCGCCGCTCCGGCCCCAGCCGCCGATCGTGTCGACGATTCGCCCGATCATCTGCTTGACGGAGCGCTCACGGTCGGGGGAGGACATGCGGCCGCGGAAGTACTTCTGGGCGACGATGTTCGTCGCCGTCTGCGACCAGAACTTCGGGAACTCCACGTTCCGCTGCTCGAACGCCGGCGCTCCCTTGCCGGGAATCAGTGCGTCACGGAGCTCCCATTCGACCTCGTCGAACGGGTCGCGCCCTGGGATCGTGAAGAAGCGACCTGGCGCGACGCTCGCCTCCCCGTCGATCACGGTGTTGACGATGTCCTCCTGTGCCGATGCCGGAGCCTGCGTCGCGTCCTTCGCCAGTGCCATTGCCGTCCTCCCGAGCCGTTGCGGTTCCTTGATGAGCCGTCGCTCTGCTCTCCGTCCAAGTGAGCGGGCCGCTCAGCGTAGGACGCGCCTCGGCTGGACCAAAAAACCCTGATTTGCAGGTATTCTTGGGTTTGGCCCCTCGGAGGGGATTCTACTTGCTGCGGCGAGCGGGTGCCGACGGCCTCGCGTGCGTCAGGCGGGAGTCGGAGGTTCGCCGCCGCGCTGGACCGCCCGCCTCCTGGTCACGTAGCCCGCTGCACCGAGGGTGAGGAGGAGCGTCGCGAGCCCCGCCAGCACGAGGAGGGGGACCGGGAGCGACGACGGGCCGGCGGTGTCGACCTGGGCGGTGCCGATCCCGCCGGTGGTGCCGCCGTCGGTGCCGCCAGACCCACCACTGGAGCCGCCGCTCGACCCACCGGCAGGGGCGCCGCCCGCTCCGGTGTCGCCGTCGTCGGTGTCGCCGGACGACGGCTCGGTCGCGCCCCGCTGCGCGAACTGGAGGGCGCGAAGGATGTCCTCCTTCGCGCTCGAGTAGTCGCGGACGTCGACGGGGAGCGCGTCCACCGCATCGCGGTAGCACTGGAGCTCGTAGATCTGGTCGACGCGGCCGTTGTCGTACCAGTCCGCGATCACCTGCTTCGCGCAGTCGTCCGCGGCGCTCGCCGGCTGCGCGACGATCGCCAGGGCGATGACGGTCAGGGCGGCGACCGCGAGCGCGGCGCAACGGCGGATGGGGCGTGGGTCGGTCACGTATCGAACTCCGGAGTTCGAGCCAAGTGTCGTCCTCCGCGATGAGTCGGCGATCAGTGAAGGGTAAACGATGTGTAAGACGAGAGTTGGCGAGACGCGCCCGTTTCCCTCTTTCCGGAACGCGCAGCAAACCCGGAACGCGCAGACGGCCCCTCCCCTGCTCACGGGGCGCGACTGCCGATCGATCATCTAGCGTCTTCGCGATGGCCTCGTCGCTCGCGCGCAGCCCGGGTCGGCCCTGGGCCGCTCTCGCCCTCCTGCTCGCGCTCGCGGGCGTGCTGTTCTGGGCCGTGTTCTTCGGCGGCGGCTCCGGTGACGACGCCGTCGCCGGTCTCGGCAGCACGGTCGTGGCGCTCGCGGCGGTCGCGCTCGCCGCCGGGTTCCTCGGCGTCGTCCGTCTTCCCCGGCTCGACCGGGCCGGCGTGCTCGCGCTCGGCGCCTCGGCGGCTCTCGTCGCGTTCGGCGGGATCTCGATCGTGTGGTCGGTCGCCGGCGACCGATCGTGGGCCGCGCTCGGGAAAGGGCTCGTCTACCTCGCGTTCCTCGTGCTCGGCCTCGTCGTGGGTGCGGCTCTCGGAGCACGCGGCATGCGTTCGGTCGCCGGCGTGCTGACGCTCGTCCTCGCCCTGGCGCTCGGTTGGGCCCTGCTCGGGAGGGCCGTGCCCGGTCTCTTCCCGGACGGAGGGCGCATCGCCCGCCTTCGCAACCCGGTCGACTACTGGAACGCGCTCGCGCTCCTCGCCGATGCGGCGCTCGCCCTCGGGCTCTGGCTCGCTGTCTCCGTGCGCGCCCGGGGCGCCCGTCCGGGAGGGGCCCTCGTCGTCTACGCCGGCGTCCTCGTCGTCCTCCTCACGCAGTCGCGGAGCGGCGTCGTCGCCGGCGCCCTCGTGCTCGTGCTCGTGCTCGCGCTCTCCTCGCGTCGCCTCGAGACCGGCCTGCTGACGCTCCTCGCCTCCGTGCCGGCGCTCGCGGTCGGGGCCTGGGCGTTCACTCGCCCCGCGCTCGTCGAGGACGGCGCCCTACGAGCCGACCGGGTCGAGGACGGTGCCGTCTTCGCCGTCCTCGGGCTCGCCGGCGCGGTCGTCGCCGTCGTCCTCGCGACGCGTGTGCCCGTCGCGCGGATCGCCGCCGACCACGCACGCCGCCTCGCCCGCGCGCTCGCGGTCGCCGCCGTCACCGTCGTCGTCGTCGGTCTCGTCGGTCTCGTGGCGGCCGTCGGCAACCCGATCCGGTGGGCAGGCGATCAGTTCTCCGGTGGTGAGTGCGCGAACGCGCCGGGGCGCTTCACCGACCTCTGCGACAACAACCGCCTCGCCTGGTGGGACGACGCCTGGGAGGTCTTCGTGGGGCACCCGGTCGGCGGGGCCGGGGCGCTCACGTACGAGATCGCGCGCAAGCGGGTCCGCGACGACGGGACGCCGGTCCTGCAGCCGCACAGCGTCCCGCTCCAGTTCCTGGCGGACACGGGGCTCGTCGGCTTCCTCCTCGCCGGCGCCGCCGTACTCGGCCTCGCCGGGGGTGCGATCACGGCGCTCCGCCGCCTCGACGGCCCGGAGCGGGACGCCGCCGTTGCGCTCGTCGCGCTGCCGGCCGCGTACGTCGTCCATGCGCTCGTCGACTACCCGCTCGACTTCATCGCCGTCACCGGGCCCGCGATCGCGGTGCTCGGGGCGCTGCTCGCGGCCGGGCGCCCCGGCGTCCGGCCGACGGGCCGGCTCGTGCGCGTCGGCGCCGCGGCGGCGACGGCGCTCGCCGTGATCGCCGTCCTCGTCACCCCGTGGCTCGCGCAACGCGACGTCGATCGTGCGATCCGCCTCCTCAACGACCGCAGGCTGGAGGAGGCCGCCGACGCGGCGGACCGCGCTCGCGCGCTCGACCCGCTCTCGCTCGATCCGGTCCTCGCCGCCGCCCTCGTCGCGGAGGCACGGGGCGAGGACGACCTCGCGCGCGGGCTGTACCGGAAGGCGACCGAGATGCAGCCCGAGAACCCGGAGTCGTGGATGAACCTGGGCCTCTACGAGTTCATCGCACGCGAGGACCTCTGCCGGGCGTACGAGGCGCTGAACAACGCCTACACGCTCGACCCCAACGGACAGCAGTGGGAGCCCGGCGGCCCGCTCGACGTCGCCCGGGACGCCGTCAACGCGGGCGCCTGCGAGGCGTAGTCCCTCCCGTCCCGGATCGGCGTGCGGCGCGGCGGCCCGGTCGCGTCCCGCTCGGCGGAGCCGCCGGGCTCACGCCCCGGCGAGCAGCGACCAGCCGCCGTCGACGACGAGCGTCTGTCCGCGCACCATCTCCGCCTGCGGCGAGCAGAGGAACGCGACCGCGTCGGCGACGTCCTCGGGTGTCACGAGGCGCCCCACCGGATTGCGCGCTCCCATCTCGAGCATCGCCTCCCGGTTCGGGAAGTGCTCGAGCGCGCCCGTCTCCACGATGCCCGCCGACACGGCGTTCACGCGAATCCCCTGGGGGGCGAGCTCGACGGCGAGGTAGCGCACGAGCGACTCGAGCGCGGCCTTCGACGTGCCGACGAGCGCGTAGTTCTCGAGCACCCTCGTCGAGCCGAGGCTCGAGATCCCGACGATCGACGCGCCCACCGGCATCGACGGCGCGGCGACCTTCGTCAGCGCGAGCAGGGCGCGCGCGTTCGCGCCGAGCGTCCAGTCCCAGTGCCGCTCGTCGGTCTCGAGCGCCGGTCGGATGACGCCGGTCGCCGCGTTGTGGACGAGCGCCGCCAGCGGCCCGAGCGCCGCCACCTGCTCGAGCACGCGCTCGGACGTGACGTTGCCGCGCACGAGCACCGGCTCCGACCCGAGTGCCCGCAGGGCCTCCGCGGTCTCCTCGGCCGCCGCGTCCGAGCGGAAGTAGCCGATCGCGACACGCGCTGCGCCGAGGCGCGCGAGCCGCAGGGCGATCGCCTTGCCGATCCCGCGCGAGCCCCCGGTCACGAGGACGGTCGCGCCCTCGACGGTCATCGGGTCGTGCGGGGCAGAGGCTCGGAGGCCGGGGCGGAGGACGGGATGCGGTCCCAACCGGCCCGTGTGCGTGGCTCGCGCTCCTCGTCGTTCTCGGCCTTCGTGGACGCGAACCCGAGGCTCTCGAGTTGCCCGATGCGCTCCTCGCCGTAGCGTCGCACGGGATGATCGTCCGCGAGCGGCTCGATCAGCTCGCGGACGCGGGCGCGGATCTGGAAGGCGAAGTGCGGCGTCGCGGGCCCCACGAGGGCGTCGACGTCGGCGATCGTCGGCTCGCTCATCGAGCGGGAAGACTAACGAGTAGCGTCGCACCGATGCGTCGACCTTCGCCCGTCGAGCTGATGCTCCTCACGGTGATCACGCTGTGGTCGCTCAACCTCACGGTCACCCGCTACATCCTCACGCACGGATTCCAGCCGCTCGCGTACGCGACCGTCCGCTACGGGCTCGCGGCGGCCGTGTTCGTCGTCGTCGTGCTCGTCGCGGAGCGGACGCTCTCGATCCGGCGCTCCGATCTGTGGCTCGTCCTCGCGGCCGTGCTCACGCTCTGGTTGAACCAGCTGGGGTTCGTCTACGCGCTGAAGACGACGTCGGCGTCGGTGGTCGCCCTGATCCTCGGGGCGACCCCGATCTTCGCGGCGTTGATCGGCCTCGTCACGAGGACCGAGCTGCTCACGTCGCGCTTCTGGCTCGGCGCCACGATCTCCTTCGTCGGCGTCGGGCTCGTCGCGCTCGGCTCCGGCGGCGAGACCCGCGGAGGCCTCGGCGGGGTCCTGCTCGGCGTGCTCACCGCCGCGACCTGGGCCGCCTACTCCACGTGCGTCGCCCCGCTGATGCGCCGCTACTCGCCGTACCGGATCAGCGCCGTCGTCCTCTCGGCGGCCTGGGTGCTGATCGCGCTCAGCGGCAGCGGGCAGACGCGCTCCCAGGACTGGTCGCTCGACGCCGAGGTCTGGGCGCTGCTCGTGTTCGCCGCGCTCGGCCCGCTGGTGCTCACCAACGTCCTCTGGTTCCGCTCGCTCGACCGGATCGGGGCCGCGCGGGCGACGCTCGCCGCGAACCTCCAGCCGTTCGTGGCCGCGCTGTTCGCGGTCGTGCTGCTGTCGGAGCGGCTCGTCGCGCTGGAGCTCGTCGGAGGTGTCGCGATCGCGATCGGCATCCTGCTCGCCCGCCGCCGACGGCCGCCCGCCGCCGTGGATTGAGGTACCACTCCGCCGTGTCCCCGCAGCGCCGTACCGCACTCGCGTCGGTCGTTGCGGCCTGTGTCCTGATAGTGATCAAGCTCGTGTCCGGTCTCGCGGCCGGGAGCCTCGCCTTCGTCGCCGAGGCCGCCCACAGCGGCACCGACCTCGTCGCCGCCCTGCTGACCTTCTTCGCCGTCGGCTACGCCCGCAAGCCGGCCGATGCGACGCACCTCTACGGGCACCTCAAGGCCGAGCACCTCGCGGCGCTCGCGGAGGCGACGTTCCTCGCGCTCGTCAGCCTCGCGGTCGGCGGCCTCGCCGTCGCCCGGCTCGCGGGCGCGATCCCGACCGACGTCGA
>NZ_DBNHWK010000088.1:0-4689 GCF_057140465.1 Gaiella sp. | reverse complement strand
GGCGTGCTCGACCCCGGCGATCCCGGCGAGCACGGGCGGCAGGCGCAGGTCGGCGAGCGAGGAGCGCGGCGACCTCCTCGTGAACGTCCTCACCGCCGCGCCGGTCTCGGCGACAGTCGAGAGGATCAGGCGGGAGTCCGCCCCCGCCGTGAGCCCGAGCCAGGCGGACTCGGTGCCGGCCAATCGCCTGAGCGCCGTCGAGAGCGCGTCGTGGATCAACGAGAGCGTGTCGGCGTAGCGTCGTGTGGGGTCGAAATCCGCGATGAGTGGCCGCGGTCGTACCGAGCCGTCCGTCAGAGCGAGCACCTGGCTGGGTAGCAGGCGGCGTACGCCGTTGTAGCGCGAGCGAGGAGGTATCACCCACGACACCGGATCCTCGTAGCGCAGAGGCCATGGGTGCGGCTCGGGTTCACGCTCCGACGAGAGCCGTGCAGCGAGCACCGGGCTGCTGGACGCCCATGGCCTTCCCCTCGCGTCTCGAGTCGTGAAACAGCCGAGAAGTCCCGTCGCGTCCAGGTGGAGCTCGTCGGCGTTCACGAGAACCCAACGGCCGGACCATCCGACAGTGAGCATCGGCACGTCGGCGGTGCGGGCAGCCGCGAGTTGATCGCGTGGTGCGGGCCGATCGGCTCTCGTCTCGACGGCTCGGCCGAGGATCGCCCAGCGTCGCCCGTCCCCGTCTTCCAGGTCGTCCACGGGGAGCGTGGGGCAATGCGACAACCAGAGCTCCCCGAAACGGACGTGGTTCCAGTCGGCGACGAGGGAGCACGTGTCGTGGCCGACCACGAACTGCCGTCGGTGCGCCGTCCGCGCGCGCGAGCCGTGCGGCGCCCCCGCCGATCGGACTGTCGTGCCGTCCGTCGAGGTCACGGCGCGAGAATGGCGCGATCGGCCTTCCGCACCTGCTTCCAGCGGTCGAGCTCGAATGCGGCGAGGCGGTCCTCGGACGCGCCGGGCCCGGCGATGAAACCGATCGCCTGTCCGGCGGCATCGGCCGTCAAGGCGAGCAGGAGCGCCGGGAGAGAGCGGAGCAGCGGGCGACGCAGCGCTGGTCGTGCGTACAACGGCGGAACGAGTTGCGACAGGCGGACGAGGGGAATCAGGGGCGAGCCGCCGACGTAGACGAGGCGTCGCACCGACGACCAACGGCCGCGCTCTGCACGCCGCGCCGCATGCAGCCTCCCGGAGTCCACTCGCAGGCGCAACGTCGAGGTCAGTCGCGAGGGGTTGACGTGATGCACCCTGGCCCGTGACTCGAGGTACGACTCCCGACCACGGGCGCGCAGGTCTTCGAGCAGGCCCCCGCCCCGGACGAGCCGATCCGGCAGGTCGGGCCCGTACTCGAGCAGGACGTCACGCTTCGCCGACACGTTGTGCCGTGACACCTCGTCGACGACGCCGGAGGTCGTCGTCTCGAGCCAGTTGCCGTACGCGATCATCATGTTCGCCCAGCTGAGCGTGCTCGACGGGTTCGCGTTCGCGAACGCGGGCCCCACGAGCGCCGAGGGGCCGCGGTGCGCATCGACGAGCGCCTCCGCCCATCCCGGCTCCGGGTACGCGTGATCCTCGATGATCGCGACGATCGGTGCGCGTGCGGCGTTGATGCCCGCGGCGAGCGAACGGTCGACGTCGTCGATCGGCCCGACCGGGACGATGGTCAGTCGGCCGAACGCGTCGCCGTCGATGTCGGACGACTCGGCTGTGGGCGCGACGATCACGACCTCCATCTCCGGGGCGATCGTCTGCTCGGACAGGCATCTCAGGAGCTTGCGCAGCCGGGTCGGCCCATCGGGCATGGCGGCGACGACGGACAGTGCAAGCCGGCTGCCCGAGACCTCATTCGCCTTCGAACCGACTGCGTCAGCCACAATCGGACTATAGGTCGGGCGGGGTCTTGTGGAACGGGACGGCGTGACGAAGACTTCGGTTCATGGCCGCCGACGGACGCGACAGTGACATCGACGTCTCCGTCGTCGTCCCGGTGCTCAACGGCGCGGCAACGCTTCCGGAATGCCTCGAGAGTCTCGTGCATCAGTCGCTCTCACGCGAGCGGTACGAGGTGATCGTCGTCGACAACGGCTCGAGCGACGGATCCGACCTGATCGCGGAACGGGCCCCCGGCGTCGTCTTCGAGCGCGAGCCCCGCCGCGGCGCGTACGCGGCACGCAACCGCGGAGTGAGCATTGCACGAGGCGACGTGATCGCCTTCACCGACCCGGACTGCGTGGTCGACGCCGACTGGCTCGAAACCGCCGTCCGTGCGCTGTCCGACGAGGCCGTCGTCGTCCTCGGAGAAACCCTTCCGGCAGGCGACTCCCGACCCGTGAAGCTCCTCGGCGAGTACTCGTCGGCCCGCGACGAGTACGTCTTCCGGCAGAGCGACTGGAGACGGTACTACGGTCGCACGAACAACATGGCCGTCGTACGCTCGGCGCTCGGCGACGCGATGCCATTCGCCGAGATGGAGCGAGGCGCCGACACGATGCTCGTGCATGCGATCGCGGCGCGTCACGGTCCGGCGGCGGTTCTCTTCGACCCCCGGGTGCGTGTTCGACACGCTGAGGTCGATGGCTTCTGGGCGCTCCTCCGGAAGACGCAGATCTACGGCTACGTGTACTACCGCCACGTCCACGAGCCTGAAGGTGGCCGCGTCGCGACGCCGGCGCTCGGATTCGCCGATTGCGTGCGCGTGCTCCGCCGCGTGTCTCGACACACGGGCCGTTGGGTGACCCTTCCGGCGCTCACCGCGCTCATCGGCACGTCGACGGCCGCGTGGCAGCTGGGCCGATGGCGCGCGGCCCTCAACCTTGCCGCGCCGCGTGGGACGTACCAGCCCGATCAGGGAGCCTGAGCAGCGGGTACCTGGACCCGCCGTCCGGTGCGGGCAGACGTCTCCGCCGCCTCGACGACCTCGAGCGCACGGTAGCCGTCCCCGAGCGTCGCCCCGTCAAAGGGATATCCACGAATCGCCTGGAGGAAGGCGGTGAGTGACGCCGCGAACGACGGCTCGGACGGAGGGAGCGCGACGTCGCGAAGGCGTCGGGCGCCGGTTGCCGTTGCACGGAGCCGATCCGGCAGCCTCGCCGGTCGCGTCGTCGGGGTACGCACGAGTGCCCGAGAGGCGAATCGGTCTGCGGTGAGCTTGCCGGCGGTTCCGTACACCTCGATGGCGTCCTCCTGAACCGCGGCTGCGGACGCGATCATCTGGACCGGGACATCATCTGCCAGCGTGAGCTCCACCAACGCGCTGTCGTCCTCGGAGCGCACCGATCGGATCGACGCGCACACCTCGACGATCTCGCGCTCGAAGAGGAACCGGAGCAGGTCCACATGATGAGAGGCGAGATCGAGGAGCGCGCCGCCTCCCGTCGCGCGGGAGCGCTTCCAGTCGGGCAGGTCGCGCGCTGCGGCGCCGAAGCTCGTCCGCACCGCCACCAGTTCCCCGACCTCGCCCTGCTCGAGCGCCGTCTTCAGAGCGCGGACACTCGGATGGAAGCGAAACGGATACCCGACCGCGCCCACCGTCCCGGCGCGCCGCCACGCGGCCACCGCCGGCCGTGCCTCCTCGGTCGACGTCGCGAGCGGCTTCTCGACGTAGACGTGCTTGCCATGGTCGAACGCGGCTGCCGCCGCGCCGGCGTGGAGGTCAGTGGGGAGGGTGAGCACGACGGCGTCGACGTCGGCGTCGCTCAGCATCTCGTCGAGCCTCCCGAAGCCGCGCGCGGCGGGCGCCACGGCGCGGGCGAGCTCCAGTCGCTCGGCGTCGGAGTCCACGAGTGCCGCGAGCTCGCAGCCGTCGAGCCGGAGAAGGAGCCCGAGATGGAACATCGTTGCCACCCGCCCGCACCCGACGAGTCCGACGCGTACCGAACGGTCCGCCGCTCGCCCCCCGCTCATGCGACCCTCCCGTTCGTCCGGGGCCGGAGGCATCTCCTGGCAGATCGCGCCGCTGCTCGATATGCGTGGCGACTGGCGCGGGAGAGGGTCGTCGCCGGGGACAGCCTCCAAGCTCGCCCGATCGTCTTGATCGCCTCGGCATGTTCGCCGAGAGCGACGAGGCGGAACGCATCGGCGACGAGGTAGTGGGCGTAGCGCTTCGGGTGGGAGGAGAAGAGCTCGCTGTGCTTCCGCTCGAGGCGCTTGAAGCTCGCGTGCTTCGACGCCGCGTCTGTCGAGATGCGGCCACCGGCGTGGTGGACCTGGCGGTAGGTGACGACGGGGATGCCGACGATCGAGCAGTGCGGGTTCATGCGCAGGAAGAGGTCGTGACGGGGGCTGGAGCGGAACGCGCTATCCCAGTAGTCGAACTGCTCGAGGAGCACCCTCTCGGCGACCATCGTGTTGCGGGTCTCGTAGGCACGGCCGCGCTCGAGCGGCTCGAGGGAGAAGTGGGATCCACGCGGGCGCGTCGGTGGGAGCCGGCGCTGGAGGACCCGGCCGTCCGGCCGAACGAGCTCGACTCCCGAGACCACCACGATGGGGCCAGGGAGGCTGCTCGTCGCCGCAGCAGCGAGTGAGCGCTCCAGCATGTGCGGCAGCAGGACGTCGTCGTCGTCCACGTGGGCGATCCACCGTCCGCGTGCGGCACGCGCCCCGGCCGTCAGCGCGCCGGCGAGCCCGACGTTCGTGTCGAGGCGCACGAGCCGCACACGAGGGTCGTCGATCACGCGGATCGGGGGATCGGAGGCA
>NZ_DBNHWK010000087.1:0-13438 GCF_057140465.1 Gaiella sp. | reverse complement strand
TGGCGAAGGTCGAGCAGCGCGTGGTGCAGCTCGAGACCGACGTCGAGGAGAAGCTCGACGAGCTCCAGCGGCGGGAGCAGGGCGTCACCGACCGCGAGCTGCACGTCCGGCAGCTGCAGGACGAGCTCAAGAGCGTGAAGGACGAGTCGAGTCGCGAGCTCCAGCGGATCGCGGGCCTCACCGAGCACGAGGCCCGTGCGATCGTGCTCGAGCGGGCGGAGGACCTCGTCCGCCACGACCTGGCACGGCGCGTGCGCCAGCTCGAGGAGGAGGCGCGCACCGAGTCCCGACGCCGGGCGCGGGCACTCGTCGCGGACGCGCTGCAGCGCGTCGCCGCGAGCCACACGGCAGAGACGACGGTGACGGTCGTCGAGCTCGCGTCCGACGACATGAAGGGCCGGATCATCGGTCGGGAG
This sequence comes from Gaiella sp., assembly GCF_057140465.1. Classification (NCBI taxonomy): domain Bacteria; kingdom Bacillati; phylum Actinomycetota; class Thermoleophilia; order Gaiellales; family Gaiellaceae; genus Gaiella; species Gaiella sp. The sequence continues at coordinate 13,022 of NZ_DBNHWK010000087.1, read as the reverse complement.
GGGAGGAACATCCGCGCCCTGGAGCACCTGACGGGCGTGGACTTCATCATCGACGACACGCCGCACGCGGTCGTCCTCTCGTCCTTCGACGGCCTGCGTCGGGAGATCGCTCGCGTCACGTTGGAGAAGCTGATCGAAGACGGCCGCATCCACCCTGCGCGGATCGAGGAGATGTACTACCAGTCGAAGACGGAGCTCGAGGATCACGTCCGGCAGGCCGGCGAGCAGGCCGTCTTCGAGGCGCACTGCGGGCAGCTCCACGAGGAGCTCGTGAAGATCCTCGGGCGGCTCCGCTACCGGACGAGCTACGGGCAGAACGTCCTCAAGCACACGCTCGAGGTCGTCCACCTCGCGGGGATCATGGCCGCCGAGCTCGGTGCGAGCGTCAAGACCGCACGTCGCGCTGCCCTCCTTCACGACATCGGCAAGGCCACCACTCACGAGGTCGAGGGGTCGCACGCCCTCGTCTCGGGGCAGCTCGCCCGCCGGTACGGCGAGTCGGAGGGGGTCGTGCACGCGATCGAGGCGCACCACTACGACGTACAGCCCCAGACGGTCGAGGCCGTCCTCGTGATCGCGGCCGATGCGATCTCCGCCTCGCGCCCCGGCGCCCGTGGCGAGAGCCTCGAGCACTACATCAAGCGGCTGTCGTCGCTCGAGGAGATCGCCACCGCCAAGTCCGGGGTGGCGAAGGCGTACGCACTCCAGGCAGGTCGTGAGGTTCGCGTGATCGTCGAGCCGTCCGAGATCGACGACGAGGGTGCGGCCCTGCTCTCCTTCGAGATCGCGAGGGAGATCGAGGACCAGCTCGAATACCCTGGGCAGGTGAAGGTGATCGTGATCCGGGAGTCGCGGGCCGTGGAGGTCGCGAAGTGACGGAGTTCGAGGTGATCGGCATCGTGATCGGCGTCGTGTGGTTCGGCGTGATCGCGGCCTGGGCACTCGTCGCGCACGCGCACGAGTAGCCTCGTCCGCGGCGATCGCGATCGCATGCGCCCCGGACGCGTCAGAGGTTCTGCGCCTCGGCGAGCGCGCGCCGCTCGCGCTCTGAGGCGAGGACGGCCGCGAGCTGCTCCAGCAGCTTCCACAGCACGTCGGGGTGTGCGGTCGCGAGCTTCCGGAAGTCCCAGAACGCGATCATCAGGCAGCGCAGCGGCGTCTCGGCGACCACCGTCGCTGAGCGCTCCGACCGGTTGATCACGGCGAGCTCCCCGAAGTGGTCACCGGGGCCGAGCGTGCCCACCCGCTTGCCGCCGACGTCGACCGCTGCGGTGCCCTCGGCGACGATGAACAGGCCGATGCCGTCCATGTGCCCCTCGCGCACGACGGCTCGGCCCGGTGCGTAGTCGCGCTCCGTGAACCCGGAGGCGACGCGCCGCAACTGGCGGCGGTTCAGCCCGCTGAACAGCGGGACGCGCTGCAGGTCGTCGACGACGCTCGGCACGGGTCGATCCTACTCGGAATCTCCGGCAGCGCACACCACACTCGAGGGTGCCCGGCGCGGCAGCGGCCGATCGACGGGACGCGTCCCCGTCCCCGCCCGGTCGTCGACCCACGCGCCCCGTGGGGGGATACGAACGCCTGTACGCCCGTCTGCGGCTCTCGTGGTGATCCGGCAAGGGTGACCAGCCGGAGGCGGTGAGAACGGCTCCTGTCGCCCATGAGGCGGGTACCTGCCTCCGCGCCGTCGGGACGTGAGGAGTGCGACCGGGCGCGAAGGCGTGCGTCTGCCGGCCGTGATCCATTCCGTGGCTTCTACGGATGACGATGCCGTCGTCGTCGGCCACACTGTACGCCTCGACCCGAGGGGGTTGACGCTGGCGACGGATAAGGGGGACAGACCATGAGCGCGTACCTTGTCGACCGGATCCACATCGATCTCCTTGTCAGGTTCGGTGCGAGCCCGTTCGAGGACATGGCCGCACCACTCGCCTGGTGGGTGACGAGCCCCGACGGGGGCGGTGCTCTGCGTCAGCTCGGCGAGAACCCGTCCTACGCGGGTCGCGTGCTGTGGACGGAGAACCTGCGCTCGGTCGCGGCCCGCTATCCCCACCACGTCTCGGGCGACCGCCCCGGGCCGATCGGTCTCACCGACGACGAGATCGAGCAGTACGTCTACGAGGATCCCGGCTACACACTGACGCCGCTGGAGGCGATCCACGCGTGCGAGTTCCTGAAGGCACAGTCGTGCCACACCACCGACTACCGTGACCGGGAGGCGTACCGTGTCGTGCACGCGACCCGTGAGCATGCGATCAGGCTGCTCCCGGGGTCACGCGGCCCGTGGGGCTGGACGGCCGAGAACGTCGCTGCACGCCGCCGGCCGCGGCTCACTCGCCTCCTCGTCGAGAGCTCGTACGGAGCGTGAGCGTCGCGCGGGTCGGCGGGCAGAACAGCGACATCCCCCGTTCCACCCGAGAGACTCCCACACGCAGCCGACGGAAGCTGCGCCGACCCCGCCCGTGCTCTGCGGACGCCGTCGATCGGTGACGGTGCGCACGCACGTGTCGGCGCCGGCGCGGCAGCGGTGCACCGGTCGCACTCGGTGACGAAGACGGAGCCCCCGCGGGCGCGAACGTCCCCGGCGCGGGCGGAGGGGAGGAGACGGAGGACGCTACTCTTGGTCGTCACGGCACACCCCTCCTCCCATGTACCGCACGTATCACGTCACCACCTTCGGCTGCCAGATGAACGCTCACGACTCGGAGCGGATCAAGGGCATGCTCGAGTCGCTCGGCCTGGGGGAGTCCGACCGGCCCGAGACGGCCGACGTCCTCGTGTTCAACACGTGCACGATCCGCGAGAAGCCGGATACCAGGCTCGCCGCCTACCTGGGTGACGCGGCCGCGCGGAAGCGCCGACATCCCGACACCGTGATCGCCGTCGGCGGGTGCTACGCCGAGGCCCAGCGGGAGCGGATCTTCGAGCTCTACCCGTTCGTCGACGTCGCCTTCGGCCCCGGCTCGATCCCCCATCTCGGGGACTGGATCTCGGCCGGGGGGTTCGCCGTCGACCGTGGGCGCTTCGGGTCGCACGAGCACTTCGCAGCCGACCTCCCGACGTACCGCGAGCGGCGCCACCAGGCCTGGGTGCAGATCTCGATGGGATGCAACTCGGCCTGCTCCTACTGCATCGTCCCCGCCGTACGGGGGCGGGAGCAGAGCCGACGGCCAGGGGAGATCGTCGCCGAGGTCACACGGCTCGCGGCGGAGGGCGTGCGGGAGGTGACCTTGCTCGGTCAGAACGTCAATTCCTGGGGGCGCGACCTGCGGCCGGCGCTCGACACGGAGTTCGGGGAGCTCCTGCGGGCGGTCGACAGGATCGACGGCATCGAGCGCATCCGGTTCACGAGCCCGCACCCGAAGGACTTCAGGTCGCCCGTGATCGCCGCGATCGCGGACTGCGCCGCGGTCTGCGAGCACGTGCACCTCCCGTTGCAGTCGGGGTCGACGCGGGTCCTGAAGCGGATGCGAAGGACGTACTCGCGCGAGCGCTACCTCGGGCTCGTCGACCGGCTTCGCTCGGCGATCCCCGACGTCGCGCTCGGGACCGACGTCATCGTCGGCTTTCCCGGAGAGACGGATCGGGACTTCGAGGAGACGCTGGAGGTCGTCGAGGAGGTGCGCTTCGACTCCGCCTTCACGTTCATCTACTCACCGAGACGTGGGACGGAGGCTGCCGAGATGCCCGACCAGGTTCCCGACGACGTGAAGGGGGCACGCCTCGAGCGTCTCGTGGAGGCCGTGCAACGGATCGCTGCCGAACGGAACGTCCAGCGTGTGGGCCGCTTCGAGCAGGTGCTCGTCGAGGGCCCCAGCCGCACGGATCCCGCGCTGCGTCGCGGCCGGACGCGCCGCAACACGACGGTGAACTTCGAGGGCTCCGCAGCGCCCGGAGAGCTCGTCGACGTGCTCGTCGAGGGCGCGACCTCGACGACGCTTCGCGGACGCGAGGCGTCGCTCGTCGCCGCGTAGCGCCGAATGGGGCCGCCGCGCGCGATCGAGGTGATCGCACTCTTCGGGCCGACGGCCTCGGGCAAGACGGCGGTCGCGGAGGCCCTCGCCGACGCGCTCGCGACCGAGGTGGTGTCCGCCGACGCGCTCCAGGTGTATCGCGGCCTCCCGATCCTCACGAACCAGCCGTGCAGGCCGACCCGCCTCGTGGGGATCCGCGAGCTCGACGAGACGATGTCGGTCGGGGAGTACGGGCCGCTCGCCCACGCCGCGATCGACGACGTGGTCGCACGGCACGGCATCGTCGTCGTCGCAGGGGGATCCGGCCTCTACCTCCGTGCCGCCCTCTCCGAGCTCGACGTGCCACCGGCACCGGCGCCGGGTGTCCGGGAGCGCATCGAGCGCGAGGTGGGCAGCGATCCCGAGGCCGCCCACCGGCGGCTCGAGGCGCTCGATCCCGCAGCCGCCGCGCTCGTGCACCCGAACGACACGCGGCGTGTCGTCCGCGCGCTCGAGCTGGCCGAGGCGGGGGCCACACTGGCACCGCCGCAGAGCCGGCTGTGGGCGGACGACGCGCGGCGGCCCACCATGATCTTCGGGCTCGAGGTTCCGGAGCAGGAGCTCGAGGCACGCATCGTGGCGAGAGCGGATGCGATGTTCGCAGCAGGCGTCGTCGACGAGGTCCGGGACGTGATCGCCGGCACCGTCTCGAGGACGGCGGAGGCCGCTCTCGGGCTGCGCGAGATCGCGACCCTCGATCACCGCGAGGCACTCGACCGCATCGTCGTACGGACGCGCCGGTACGCCGCGTACCAGCGCAAGTGGATGCGGCGGATCCCCGGTATCGTGGAGGTCGACGGGTGCGCTCCCTCCTCGGAGATCGCTGCCGAGATCCTCGCCCTGGCCGGCGTGTCCCCGCGCTAGCCTCACCGGGTGCAGTTCGAGAAGTGGGACGCCCTCGGGAACACCTACCTCGTCGTCGCGAGGCCCGACTGCGGCGTGCTCACGCCCGACCGCGTCCGACGCCTCTGCGATCCGACGACGGGTATCGGGTCGGACGGCGTGCTCGAGGTCCTCGAGCACGAGGGATCACGCGGGCACGTGACGATCTGGAACCCGGACGGGTCGACGGCGGAGATGTCGGGAAACGGGCTTCGGATCGCCACCGCCTGGCTGGGAGCGGTTGCCGGCACGCAGCGGACGACGGTGACCACCGTCGACCGCGACGTCCCGGGGGAGATCCACGCCTCCGGGGAGGTCGAGGTCGTGCTCGGGCCGTACGCCGTCGGCGAACCCGAGTGGATCGAGGTCGCCGGCGAGGCGGTCGAGCTCACGCCCGTTTCGGTCGGCAACCCGCACGCCGTCGTTCGGTGCGACCGGCTCGTCCGTGAGGACCTCCTGCGGCTCGGGCCGGCGATCGAGGTACATCCGCGTTTCCCTGCCCGGACGAACGTCCAGCTGCTGACCGTCGTCGACCGACACGCCATCGACGTGCTGGTGTGGGAGCGCGGAGCGGGGGAGACCGCGGCCTCGGGCTCGTCGTCGGTGGCCGCGGCGGGGGTCGCGGTCGCACGTGGCTGGTGCGAGTCGCCCGTCGAGGTGCGTCTTCCCGGAGGACGGCTCACGGTTCGGCTGACGGCGGGCCGCGCCTCGCTCGTCGGCCCGGTAGCGCGAGTCATGGCCGGTTCGACGACGATCTAGTGCCCGCCGCATGCTGGCGGTGCGGTTGCGTGCGAGACGCCGAGCGCATCCCGCGCGGTGGAGCAGCTCGTGGTCGTACCGATTCGAGACGGGTTGGTCGAGGGCCGCAGCGGCGACCGGTGTCGGTGGTCTTGGCACCACCCACTAGGCAGGCCTCGGTTTCCGTCGTACCATTCAGGACATGGGGAGAGTCTCGGCGGCCATAGCCGTTGTCGCTCTCGTGACCGCCACAGCGGCCACTGCGGCGTCGTGGCGTGTGCTCGCTGTCGACGACAGCGTCTCGATGCGCGTGCCGCCAGCGTGGAGCGCCGTCGAGGCCGCCCCGGGAACGACGACGGCGGACGCGGAGACGATCCTCGTGATCGGAACGGACGGGGTCGTTCCGCGGCGCACGCCGTGCCTCATCGCGTCCTACCGCATTCCCGTCGACGGAGCCGCGGTCGTCGTCATCCGCCGGACCGGGGTCGCATCGAGCGCGGTGCCGACCGATCGCCGGGAGCTCATCGCGCTGCGACTCCAGCGCGAGTACCTCTCCTGCTTCGACGGGCGTGCAGGCGTCGCACAGATCGCAATCGACGGTCGCGCCTACCAGGTGAACGTGCTCGTCGGCGACCGGGCCCCGCTCCTCGTCGTCTTCGACGCGCTCGTGGCCGCTCGGTCGTTCGGTGCAGACGACGCGTAGCGGCGCGCCATGATCGACCACGTCACGCTCCGCGTGTCCGACCTCGAGGCGAGCACGCGCTTCTACTCCACGGTGCTCGCGCCTCTCGGTCACGAGCTCGACTGGGAGAACGCGGAGTGGAAGTGGGCGATGTGGGGCGACTTCTCGATCGCGGCCGACGGGCGACCGGTGACGCACGACGTCCACATCGCCTTCGCGGCACGCTCACGCGCCGAGGTCGACGCCTTCCACCGCGCGGGCATCGACGCCGGGTACCGCGACCACGGAGCGCCGGGTCTGCGTCCGCAGTACCACGCCGGGTACTACGGCGCGTTCCTGCTCGACCCCGACGGGAACAACGTCGAGGCCGTCTTCCACGACCGTTCGATCGCCTAGCGGGCGACTAGACGGCGATCTCGAACTCACGGAGGACGTCGTTGAGCGACGTCTTGCGATCTGTCGAGGCGCTCCGCTCGCCGACGATGAGCGCGCACGGAAGGCCGTACGTCCCGGCCGGGTAGTGCTTGTCCCGCACGCCCGGGAGCACGACCTTGCGGGGCGGGACGACGCCCCGATACTCGACCGGCTCCGTGCCGGTGACGTCGATCACGGGAACCGATGCGGAGAGCACGACGTTCGGGGCGATCACCGCTCCCTCACCGATGCGGACACCCTCCACGATCACGGCTCTCGACCCGATGAACGCCCCGTCCTCCACGATCACGGGCGCGGCCTGGGGCGGCTCGAGCACGCCACCGATGCCGACGCCGCCCGCGAGGTGGACGTCGGCGCCGATCTGCGCACAGGAGCCGACCGTCGCCCAGGTGTCGACCATCGTTCCGGGCCCGACCCAGGCGCCGATGTTGACGTAGCCCGGCATCAGCACCACGCCCTCCGACAGGAAGGAGCCGTAGCGTGCCACTCCCGGCGGGACGACCCTGACCCCGCGCTCCGCGTAGTCGCGCTTCACCGGGATCTTGTCGAGGAACTGGAGGCCGCCGACCTCCATCGGCTCGACCTTCCGCAAGCGGAAGTAGAGCAGGATCGCCTTCTTCACCCACTCGTGCACGACCCATTCGTCCCCCGCGGGCTCGGCGACGCGGATCGTGCCCCTGTCGAGCAGGGCGATCGCCTCCTCGATCGGGGCGGCGTCGACCTCGCCCCTCTCCCACAGCTCGTCGATCCTGTCCGCGATCTCCACGACGGGGATGATCGCGGACCCGCGGGCACCGTGCGCCCCGGTGCGCCCGAGGGCGCTCCGTCGAGCGCGTGTAGCGGTCCCGGTCAGACCCCCTGGGCGAGGAGCTCCGACGCCCGTGCGCACTCCTCCTCGGTGGGGACGAGCGCAAAGCGCACGTAGCCCTCCCCGGAGGGCCCGAGGAACGACCCGGGCGCGACGACGACACCGAGCTCCAGCAGTCGCAGGGCGAAGCCCTCCGACGTCTCACCGTCGGGAACCGCGGCCCAGACGTACATCGTCGCGTCGCCGCCGGCGACCCGCAGGCTCGCGGCCTCCAGTGCGGCGCTCACCGTCTCCCGCTTCCGGCGGTAGGTCGCACGGGCCCGCTCCACGTGCTCCTCGTCCGACCACGCGACGATCGACGCTCTCTGGACGAACTCCTGCGGTGCCGTCCCGACGTTCGGGCGGAACTTCCTGAGCCCGTCGATCAGCACCGGGTCGCCTGCGACGAAGCCGCTGCGGAACCCCGTCATCGAGGAGCGCTTCGACAGGGTGTTGAAGACGACGACGTTCGTCCAGTCGTCGAGCTGGAGCGCGGACGGAGGAGCCTGGTCCGTCCACAGCTCGGAGTACGCCTCGTCCGAGGCGAGCACGAAGCCGTGCTCGCGGGCGAGCTCCGCGAGGCGCGCGTAGAACGAGAGCGGGGCGATCGCGCCGGTGGGGTTGTTCGGGTAGTTGACCCAGACGAGTGCGGCCTGGCGCCACGTGAACGCGGACACCCCCTCGAGGTCGGGGAGCCACTGGCACTGCTCGGTGAGCGGCAGCGCGAGCACGTTCGCACCCGCGAACAGCGCGCCGCGCTCGGGAACCGGATACCCCGGCTCGGTCACGACGACGGTGTCGCGACCGGCGTCGTTGTCGAGCACGACCTGCGCGAAGGAGAAGATCGCCTCCTTCGACCCGAGGGTGGGGATGACGTGGCGGTCGGGGTCGACGGCGACGTCGAACCGCCTGGCGCACCACTGCGCGACGGCCTCGCGCAACTCGGGGAGGCCGACCGCCGCCGGGTAGCCCATCCGATCCCGGACACCCTCCCGGAGCGCCTCGATGATGCGGGGATCGGTCGGCTCGCGAGGGTCGCCCATGCCGAAATCGATCACCTCGAGGCCCTGCTCGCGTCGCTCCTGAACCCGTCGGTTGAGGAGCACGAACGGATACGTCGCCTGATGACGGAGGATGGGTGAGAGCGGCACGGGCGGACGCTATCCGACGACCAGACGTCGCAGCGTGTCGTACGTGTGCACGAGTGCGTCGACGGCGACCTGCTCGTCACGGCGGTGCGCGTGGGCCGGATCGCCGGGACCGAAGTTCACGGCGTCGATGCCCTGCGCGGTGAAGTCGGCGACGTTCGTCCACGCCTGCTTCGGATCGATGCCGTGTGCACCCGCGGCGACCAGCTGCGCGACGAGGGGGGAGCCGGCGGCGACGGCTCCGGCCGGAGCGGTGCCGAGGATCTCGAGCTCGGCGTCCGCGGGCACGAGAGCGTGGAGGTACTGGACGGCATCGTGCTCGGTCCGGTCCGGAGCGAACCGGAAGTTCAGATGGGCGACGGCGAGATCGGGGATCACGTTGTCGGCGATGCCGGCCTCGAGCCGGGTCACGCTCAACACCTCCCAGAACGTGAGCCCGTCGACGACGGCTGCGCGTCGCTCGTGCCGGAGCAGCGGCGCCAGCCCCTCGATCGCCCGCTCGATCGCGTTCTCCGCGAGCCACGGCCGGGCAGAGTGCCCGCTCACGCCGTGGAAGCGGAGCTGTGCGTTGAGGTTGCCGAGGCACCCGGCGTGCACGAAGCCGGCGGTCGGTTCGAGGAGGATCACGAGGCTGGCGTCGTGGACGAGCGTGGAGCGCTCGAAGAGCTCCGGAAGGGGATTGAACGCCTGCGGCAGCTCCTCCCGCCCGAAGACGAGCAGCGCGACGTCGACCGGGCCGGCAGGGGCACGCTGGAGGTCGCGGAGGAGCTCGAGGGCGACCGCCAGACCGCCCTTCATGTCGCTTGCACCGAGGCCGTGGACGACCCCGTCCACGAGGCGGCCGGGGAGGTTGTCCTGCGCAGGCACCGTGTCGTAGTGGCCTGCGAGGACGACGAGCGGTGCGCCGTCACGGCGCGGCCCGACGTACAGGGCCGCGTCCTCGCAGATCGTCTCGCCCTCCATCCAGGACGGCACGAGGGAGCGCACGTGGGCGCGGATCGCGGCCTCGTCGAGGCTCTCGGACGGGATGTCGACGAGCTCGAGCGCCCGTGCGGCGAGCCGGTCCGCGAGAGATGCCACGCGCGGAGGCTACCTTCATACTCCAGGGCATGACCGGACGCCAGCCCGATCCGCTTCCGGGGGCAAGCGCGGAGCGCGCGCTCGTCGTCGCGGTGCTCCCCAAGGGCGTCGACGGGTCCGAGGAGCTCCTCGAACTGCGGGAGCTGGCACGCACGGCGGGCGTCGACGTGGTGGCGGAGCTCGTCCAGCATCGTGAGCGGGCGGATCGGCGAACCTACGTGGGCAAGGGCAAGCTCGAGGAGCTGACGTCCACCTACGCAGAGGCCGGCGCCGAGGTGCTCCTCGTGGACGACGAGCTGGAGCCGACGCAGCAGCGCGCGCTCGAGAACGCGCTCTCGGCGCGTGTCGTCGACCGCACCCAGCTGATCCTCGACATCTTCGCCCAGCACGCGGTGAGCGCCGAGGGAAAGCTGCAGGTGGAGCTCGCGCAGCTTGAGTACAACCTGCCACGCATGCGGGGCATGTGGCAGCACCTCGAGCGACTCGGGGGCGGAGTCGGAACGCGCGGGCCGGGTGAGACGCAGCTGGAGAGCGACAGACGGATCGCCCGTCGACGGATTGCGTTGCTCAAGCAGCGTCTCCGGGGCCTTGCCGCCCAGCGGCAGATTCGCCGCAAGGAGCGCGCGCGTGCCGAGACCCCGACCGTCGCCCTCGCCGGCTACACCAACGCCGGAAAGTCGACCCTGCTGAACGCCCTCACCGACGCCCACGTTCCCGTTGCCGACCGTCTCTTCGAGACGCTCGACCCGACGACACGGGGCTTCGAGCTCGAGGGGAAGCGGTATCTCGTCACGGACACCGTCGGGTTCATCCGTCGTCTCCCGACGCAGCTCGTCGAGGGCTTCGCGTCGACGCTCGAGGAGACGCTCGTCGCCGACCTCGTGCTGCACGTCGCCGACGCCGCGCTTCCCGAGGGTCGGCTGGTCGAGCAGATCGCTGCCGTGGAGTCGGTGCTGGACGAGATCGGCGGGAGCGCGCTCCCCGTGGAGCTCGTGCTGAACAAGGTGGACCAGCTCGATGCAGTGGCCCGTCGGCGTCTCGCGAACCGGTTCCCCGACGCCCTCGCCGTCTCGGCGGTGACGGGGGAAGGGCTCGACGCGCTGAAGGCGCGCGTCGCAGAGCGGTTCGCCGACCGGTTCGAGGACGTGCGCCTGCTCGTTCCCTACGACGAAGGGAGCGCCCTGTCGGCGCTCTACGCGCTCGGTGCTCCGATCGAGGAGCGATCCGACACCGAGGACGGCGTGCTGATCCGAGCCCGGCTTCCCCACCGGGAGGTGCGGCGCTTCGCCGCATTCCTCGTCGCCGGCAGCACGGACGACCGCGCGGCGAGAGCGTGATCGAGCTCCCCGTCACCCGACTCCACGCGGACGCGGTGCTCCCGGACGGCGCATACCCCGGCGATGCCGGTCTCGACCTCGCGGCGACCGAGCCGGTGACGCTCCCCCCGGGCGGGCGCGCCCTCGTCGGGACCGGGATCGCCGTCGCCGTCCCGGCCGGTCACGCGGGCCTCGTCGTGCCGCGATCCGGCCTCGCCGCCCGCTACGGCATCTCGATCGTCAACGGGCCCGGGTTGGTCGACGCCGGATACCGGGGCGAGGTGAAGGTCGTGCTCCTGAACACGGACACCGAACGGCCGTTCACCGTCGAGCCCGGGATGCGGATCGCGCAGCTCGTCGTCGTGCCCGTTCCGTCGATACGCGTCGTCGAGTCCCCCGAGCTCCCCGCGAGCGACCGCGGCACGGCCGGCTTCGGGTCGACGGGGGCATGAGGCCCGAGCCGCGGATCCGGGTGTCGGCCGTGCTCCGATGGCACGGCCAGATCCTCCTGATCAGGCACGAGAAGCACGGGCGCGAGCACTGGCTGCTCCCCGGCGGCGGCGTGCGCGGCGGCGAGACGCTCACGGACGCGCTCCTCCGCGAGCTCGCCGAGGAGACCGGCCTGCTCGAGGGCGGGGACGAGCTTCCGCTCGAGGGACCGGTGCTGATCGTCGAGTCGATCTCGCCCGATCAGAGCCTCTGGTCGAAGCACGTTGTGCACGTGGTCTTCGCGGGCGAGCTGACAGGCTCCCTGATCGAGGTCGTGTCGCGCGACGAAGCGGTGCGCGGGCACCGGCTCTTCGATGTCGACGACCTCGACGGCGTCGTCGTGCACCCGCCGATCCAGCGGTTCCTGCGCCGGTGGCAGCCGGGAGACTCGTGCGTCTACCTCGGGGCGGTGTGGGTGGAGTGAGCCGGGCGCTCGCCTGGGACGCCTGCGTCAACGCCCGTGACCTCGGTGGGTTGCGGCGCGACTCGCGGGCGACGACGCGCTGGGGCGCGGTCGTCCGCTCCGATACGGTCAGCAGCCTCACGGCGGACGGCTGGGCGTCGTTGCAGGAGTACGGGGTGACGTCCATCGTCGACCTGCGGTCGCCCGACGAGGTCGCCGCGGACAGGCCGTTGCGGGACAGCGCCGACTGGCTCGTCGAGGACAACACGGCGGCGGCGCCCGCGCAGCGCCCGGTCGAGGTCCGTCACGTGCCCCTGCTCGGCACCTGGACGCCGGAGCTCGAGGAGCACATCGAGCGCGTCGCGGTGGCGGAGCGGACGCCGGCCGGGTCGACCCGCGCCGTCTACGCCGAGATCCTGAGCCTCTTCGCGGAGAACGTGGCCGCCGCGGTCGCCGCGATCGCGAACGCGCCCGCCGGAGGCGTGGTCGTCCACTGCCAGGCGGGCAAGGATCGCACCGGCGTCGTCTGCGCCCTGCTCCTGCTCCTCGCGGACGTCGATGCCGGTGAGATCGCGGACGACTACGCACAGAGCGGGCCGAACATCGCCCCGGTGCACCAGCTCTGGGTCGACGAGGCAGCGGACGCGGTCGAGCGCGCGCGACGCGCGCGGATCGGCCTCGCCCCTCGGCAGGGCATGGTCGATCTGATCGCCGAGATCGGCGATCGCTGGGGTGGGGCGGAGGCCTACCTCCGAGGCGCAGGGCTCGCGAGCAGCGTGCTCGACGCCGCACGTGACCGCCTCCTCTAGGCCGGCCTCGCGCCCACACTGCTCCGCGGCCTAGGGACGCCGGCCGCCACGCTCGCGCGCCCGGCGTGCCGAGACGGCGTGCGCCTCCAGCTCGAGCACGTCGTCGAGCGGCTCCAGCGGGACCGGGTCGCCACCGCTCGCGTGGGCGAGTGCCCGTGCGAGGAGCCAGTCGGCGAGCCA
>NZ_DBNHWK010000086.1:0-6972 GCF_057140465.1 Gaiella sp. | reverse complement strand
CGTCCGTCCGCGAGGGCGCTCACGTCGCCGGGCTCCAGGTTCGGGGCGGGGTGCTCGATGAGGCCGAGGTCGTCGGCGGTGTGGTCGTGGATGCGGTAGGGCAAGAGCACCGAACCGGCTGCGGGGGTCAACACAGGGGTCAACACGAGGTCACCCAGACCCACCGAGACGACCCGAGACGAACAGGGCCGAAACTCAGTGTTCATGCGGTGTTCCGTCTCTTGCGGTCTCTGCCCGTCTGGCCTCTGGCGCGACTTCTAATCCGCGGGTCGGAGGTTCGAATCCTCCCGGGCGCATCAGGGCCGATGCCGGATCCCCCGGCCTCTCACGCTCCGCCGCCAATCGGGTGCGCAAGACGGAGGGGGCAACAGGCCCTCGGCGCACCCGCCGCCAGGGAGGGGGTGGCGACCGCCCCGGGAAGGCCGCCCGCGGCTCACGGGCGTGGTCGGGAGTCGGGCCGGGCCGTCGGGGCCGGGCGACGTCGCCGCCGTCGGCCCCCGTCTCGAGCACGCGCGGGCAGGAGGCGCGGGCGCCTCCTGCCCAAGGCCTGGGCTACACGCTCAGCGTGACGGTCCCGGACGAGACGGAGGGCGGGCTCGCCGCTTGGTCGGGCATGTTGCTCCGGATCCACTCGGCGGCGACCCTCGTCGACTCCTCGGTTCCCGCCTCGTCGTCGCAGACGGTGATCGAGACCGTCCCGTCACCCGTGCGCACGAGGTAGTAGGCCTGGAACCCGGGGACGGCGCTGATGACCGCCCGGATCTCGTCCGTACGGGAGGCGAGCTGATCGGCGAGGTCGGTGTTGCCGGCGTAGTAGCGCATCGTGGCGTGCATCTCTGCTCCTCTCGTCGGGGCCGCCGACTGCTGGCGGAAGTGGGACGAGAACCTAGGAGCGGCGTCCGAGCATGTCAAGGGTCGCACGAAGAGCGCAACGGTCACCCCTCGGCGGCCCGCCCCTGATCCCGCCTACGGCCCCTCGGCGTGTGCGCCCACGAGATCGTCGGGGGGGAGCGGCCTCGCCGTTGCCACGCCTCCGCGGAACGCCCATCCGGCTCCCGCACCCGCTCCGCTCGGCACGTCGTGCGGGGCTCCGGGGCGTCGAGGGGCGCGACCCAGGGCCGGCTGTGCGTGGCACTCTGGGGACATGAGCGAGACGTCGACCACGCGCTGCCCGTTCTGCGGCCAGCCCGTCGACCCGGGCGACCCCACGGTCGTGTACGCGGTCGAGAGCGCCGAGGCGATGACGATGGGCGGCTCGCGGTTCACGTACGGGCTCGGAGGGTGGTTCCACGAGGACTGCCCACCCGAGGCCGTCGGCTACCGGCGGCCCCGCCCGAAGCGCGACCCCTCTCCGAGCTAGCCGGCTCGGCCCGAACCGACCGATCCGCGGGCGAATCGGAGCGCGTCGCGGCCGGGGGTCGGCGGCTGTGTCCGGCCGGTGGCGGGTCGTCCACTCTCCGTCGTCGGCGCGCCGAGGGTGTTAGGGTCGTGCGATCTCTGCTGGGTGGTTCCCGGCTCAGGCGATCCAAGGGGGAACGATGAGACGAGCATCCGTCATCCTGGTGGCGGCCGTAGCGACACTGCTGGCGGTCGTGACGCCGCTCACCGCTGCGCCGACGAAGGCGTCCGAACCGCACTTCTGGCTCACGATCCTGCACAACAACGACGGCGAGTCGCAGGTCGTGGACGCCGGCGCCGATCTCGAGGACTTCGGCGGCGCGGCACGGTTCAAGGCCGTCGTCGACGACCTCAAGTGGGAGGCGGTCAACGGGCCGTGGACCCAGCGTGGGGCGAAACGCGGTGTCGTGATGATCTCGTCCGGTGACAACTTCCTCGCCGGGCCGGAGTTCAACGTGGGGCTTGCGAACGGCGTGCCCTTCTACGACACGGTTGCGATGGAGCTGATCGGCTACGACGCGGTCGCACTGGGGAACCACGACTTCGACTTCGGCCCCGACGTCCTTGCCGACTTCATCGACGGCTACACGAAGAAGCCGCCGTACGTCAGCGCCAACCTCGACTTCAGCGGCGAGGCGCGCCTGCAGGCGTACGTCGACGCCGGGGTGATCGCGCCGGCGACGGTGGCGAAGGTGCGCGGCGAACTGGTCGGCATCATCGGCCTCGAGACGCCGAACCTGCCGTTCATCTCCTCACCCCGCAACGTCGTCGTCTCGGACGATCTCGCGACGATCGTCCAGGAGCAGGTGGACATGCTCGAGGCGAAGGGCGTGAAGAAGATCATCCTCGCCAGCCACCTGCAGAACATCGAGAACGAGAGGGAGCTCGTCGCCGAGATCGACGGTGTCGACGTCGTGATCGCGGGCGGCGGCGACGAGCTGCTCGCCAATGCCGGAGACGTCCTCATCCCGGGTGACGAAGGAGCCGTCTACGGCGCGTATCCGCAGACGGCGACGGACATGGACGGCACCGAGGTGCCGATCGTGACGACGTCCGGCGAGTACCGCTACGTCGGCAAGCTCGTCGTGGGCTTCGACAAGGCCGGCAACGTCGTCGACGTCAGCGAGGAGCGCTCCGGGCCGGTGCGAGTCGCGACCGGTACCTGCAACGACACGATCCCGTGCGACGACGCCGTCGTGCCGGACGCGACGATGCAGGCGCGCGTGGTCGACCCGGTGGCGGCGGGTGTCGCCGCGCTGGGCGAGACGATCATCGGCGATTCGGAGGTGGATCTCGACGGGCTCCGTAGCAGCGTGCGCGCGGTGGAGACCAACGAGGGGAACCTCATCGCCGACTCGCTGTTCTGGTGGGCCGACCAGAACGCCGCCGCCTACGGCGTCGATGCTCCCGACGTGGCGCTCCAGAACGGCGGTGGCATCCGCAACAACACGATCATCCCGGCGGGTGACATCTCCGTGCTCGACACCTTCGACATGGCGCCGTTCCCGAACTTCGTGAGCATGGTCGAGGACGTTCCACGCGGCCAGTTCAAGGAGATCCTCGAGAACGCGGTCGCGTGCACGCAGCCGGCCGACGTCGCCAACCCGCTCTGTGGGAGCGGCCGGTTCGCTCAGGTCTCCGGGTTCTCGTTCACCTGGTCGGCTTCGGGCACGGCGATGGTCATCGACGGTGACGGCACCGTGGTCACTCCCGGCACGCGTGTGCTGGACGTGGAACTCGACGACGGCACGGTGATCGTGGCGGGCGGCGTCGTCCAACCGGGCGATCCCGTGAACATCGTCACGAACGACTTCTCGGCCAAGGGCGGCGACCAGTGGCCCTTCCGGGGTGCGCCGCTCGTGACGATGGGGGCGACCTACCAGCAGGCGATCGAGGGCTACATCGCCGACGGTCTCGGCGGCGCGATCACGGCCGCCGCCTACCCGGAGGGCGGGGAAGGACGGATCACGCAGGTTCCGTAGCCTCGATGCTCGACCTCGATTCGACCAACGGAGGGCCCGCGAGCGGGCCCTCCGGCGTTCCGGGGCACTCGACGCCGTAGGCTGTCGCCTGCATGACCACGGTCGGGATCGTCTCGCCGGGCGCGATGGGGAGCGCGCTCGGGGCCGCCCTCGCGGCGGGCGGCGCACGGGTCGTGGCGACCGTGTCGGGCCGCAGCGAGCGGACGCGCCGGCTCGCGCGCGGCCTCGAGCTGCTCGACACGCTCGACGACGTCGTGGCGGCGTCGGACGTCGTGCTCGTCGTCGTCCCGCCGGGCGAGGCGCGCACGGTCGCCGGGGCGCTCGCCGAAGCGGCGGGCCGGATCGGCGCGCGGCCGCTCGTCGCCGACCTCGACGCCGTCGCGCCCGCGACCGTCCGCGCGATCGAGGCCGACCTCGCCGCCGCCGGGCTGGAGCTGGTCGACGGGGCGATCTCCGGGCCGCCGCCGCGCGCCGGCGGCAGCACGCGCATCTACCTCTCGGGCGGCCGCGCCCACCTGCTCGCGGCGCTCGCCGCCCCGGGGGTCGCGTGGCGCGTCGTCGGGCCCGACGTGGGGGCCGCGTCCGCGGTGAAGATGTCGACCGCCTCCGTGTACAAGGGCAGCGTCGCGCTGCTCACGCAGGCGCTGCGGGCGGCGCACGCGAACGGCGTGCTCGAGCCGGTGCTCGACGACCTCCGGGAGGCGCTCCCCGGGCTCGGGGGCGCGCCGTCCGCCACCCTCCAGCGCGCCGCCGCGAAGGCGGGCCGGTACGTGGACGAGATGCACGAGATCGCGGCAACGCAGGCGGCGGCGGGGCTCGCGCCCGAGCTGTTCGAGGCGTTGGCACTCGTCTACCGGCAGGTCGCCGAGACGCCTCTCGGCACGGCCGCGCCCGAGGACGCCGACCCCGGCCGGCCGCTCGCCGACCTCCTCGACGCGCTTCGGCCGGATGGGGCCTCGGCGTTAGGCTGACCCGGTGATCGCCGGTCTCCCTCCGCCGAGGCCCGTCCGGGCCGAGGCCCTTCCCCCGCAGCGCCCGTGGCGACGACGCTGACGCCCGCGCTCCAGCCGTACCTCCCGCGGCTCGTCGTCGAGTGGCAGGAGTCGGACCCCGCGACGCGGTTCCGGGAGATCGAGGGCTCGATGGTGTTCGTCGACGTCTCGGGGTTCACGAAGATGTCCGAGCGGCTCGCCCGGCAGGGCAGGGTCGGCGCCGAGGAGGTCTCGGACGTGATCGACGACACGTTCTCGTCGCTCCTCGCCCGGGCGTACGCGTACGGCGGCGGCCTCCTCAAGTTCGGCGGCGACGCGCTGCTGCTCTTCTTCGACGGCGACGGGCACCCGCTCCGCGCGACGGCCGCCGCGCACGGCATGCGCGCCGAGCTGCGGCAGATCGGCACCTTCTCCACGACCGCGGGCAAGGTCACGCTGCGCATGTCGGTCGGCGTGCACACGGGGCTCTTCCACTTCTTCCTCGTCGGCGACTCGCACCGGGAGCTGATCGTCGCCGGGCCGGCGGCGACCGAGACGGTGACGATGGAGGGCGCCGCCTCCGCCGGGCAGATCCTGCTCAGCCCCGCGCTCGCGGCCGTGCTCCCCAGCGCGAACCGCGGGCGCGAGCTCGGCCCGGGCGTCCTCCTCGCGGGCACGCCGCCCGAGGTCGAGACGGTCCCGATCGAGCGCGTCTCGACCGGCCTCGACCTGACGCCGCTCGTCGCGAAGGGGCTCCGCGAGACGGTGCAGCAGGGCGAGGTCGAGCCCGAGCACCGCACCGTGACGATCGCGTTCGTCCACTACGGCGGCTTCGACGAGATGGTGCTCCGCGACGGCCCGGCCGCCGCCGCCGACGCCCTCGACGGCCTCGTGCGCACGGCGCAGCGGGCGGTCGACGAGCGCGGCGTCGCCTTCCTCGCCACCGACATCGCGCCCGACGGCGGCAAGATCATCCTCACCGCGGGCGCGCCCACCGTCACCGGCGCCGACGAGGAGGGGATGCTGCTCGCGGTCCGCGAGGTCGTCGCCGCCGACACGCCGCTCCCCCTGCACGTCGGCGTGAACACCGGGCCCGTGTTCGCGGGCACGATCGGGCCCGCCTACCGGAAGACGTACACGGTGATGGGCGACGCCGTGAACCTCGCCGCCCGGCTGATGGCGAAGGCCGAGCACGGGCAGGTGGTGGCGACGCCGATCGTGCTCGACGGCTCGCGCACGCTGTTCGAGACGGAGGAGCTGGAGCCGTTCCTCGTCAAGGGCAAGAAACAGCCGATCACCGCGTTCGTCGTCGGCGAGGCGAAGGGGAGCCGGGCGTCGATCGCCGAGTCGGGGCTGCCGCTCGTCGGCCGCGACCAGGAGCTCGCGGTGCTCACCGACGCGTGGGAGCGCGCGGCGCGCGGCGAGGGCGTCGTCGTCGAGATCACCGCCGAGCCGGGGATGGGGAAGACCCGCCTGCTCGACGAGTTCCTGGGGCGGATCGGCGACGCCGACCTGGTGCGCGGCGAGTGTCGCCTCTACCAGGCGGCGACCCCGTACTTCCCGTTCCGCACGCTGCTGCAGCAGGCGTTCGGGCTCGAGGGCCTCGAGCCCAACGAGGCGGCCGCGGCGCTCGGGGCGCTCGTCGCCGAGCGCTCGCCCGCGCTCGGGCCGTGGCTGTCGCTGATCGGGACGCCGCTCGACCTCGAGATCGAGCCGTCGCCCGAGGTGCGCGAGCTCGAGGACGAGTTCCGCCGCGCGCGCCTCGAGCAGGCCGTCGACGGGCTCCTCGCCGAGGTCGTGACCGAGCCGACGGTGCTCCTCGTCGAGGACGCGCACTGGATGGACGAGCCGTCGCGCGACCTGCTCGCGCGGCTCGCCTCGGCGGCGGGCACGCGGCCCTGGCTCGTGCTCCTCGCGCGGCGGCCCGGGCCGCAGGGGTACGTCGCGTCCGAGGAGGACGCGACGCGCATCGAGCTGCAGCCGCTCGACCCCGACGCCGCCGCCGCGCTGATCGACGCCGCCACCGAGCACGACCCGCTGATGCCCCGGCAGGTGCGCGCGCTCGCCGAGCGGGCAGCGGGCAACCCGCTGTTCCTGCTCGAGCTGCTCGACGCGCTCCGCCGCGGCGAGGACGTCGAGGCGCTGCCGCAGTCGGTGGAGGGGCTGATCCAGGCGCGCATCGACCGGCTGCCCCCGGCCGACCGCACGCGGCTGCGCGAGCTCTCGGTGCTCGGCACGACGTTCCGGGAGGAGTACATCGTGTCGGCGCTGGCGCGCGGCCGCCGCGCGCGGGTGCGCCAGGGCCTCGACCGCCTCGGCGACTTCGTCGCCGTCGAGCAGACGGGGTGGGTGCGGTTCCACCACGCGCTGATCCGCGACGCCGCCTACGCCGGGCTGCCGTACCGCAAGCGGCGCGAGCTCCACGCGCGCGTCGGCGACTCGATCCTGCGCGCGGCGGGCGACGCCCCCGAGGAGCAGGCCGAGCTGCTGTCGCTCCACTACTCGGCGGCCGGGCGCTGGGACGAGGCGTGGCGGTACTCGCGCGTCGCGGGCGACGCCGCGCGCGCCGTGTACGCGAACGTCGAGGCGGCGCGGTTCTACGAGCGGGCGCTGGCGGCCGC
>NZ_DBNHWK010000085.1:0-6606 GCF_057140465.1 Gaiella sp. | reverse complement strand
ACGCCTGTCGCGCCGCTCGTGATGGGAGTACCCCTCGACATCGGCGGCGGGTGGACGGCGCAGGCCGTGATGGCGTCGCTCTTTGCCGGATCGGTCACGGCCTGGACGGCCGCGACCCGTGCGTTCGGGGCGCGCGCAGCCCTCCTCGTCGCCCTCGCACTGCTCGTCTATCCGGGCTACGGGATCCTCTTTCACCGGCTGTCGAGCGATTCCGTCTTCGCAGCCGGCTTCGCCCTTCTCGGGATCCTGTTCGTGCGTGCCGTGCTCCGGCCAACGAAGGGGCGCTTCATCGCCGTCTCCGTCGCAATCGCTGTCTGCGCGTTGACGCGGCCCGGAAACCAGGTGCTCCTCCTGCTCGGGCTTGCGCCGCTCGTACTTCCGCTCGCTTGGAGAGCCCGCGGAATCCTCGTCGCGGCAGCCGTTGCGCCTGCCGTCCTGATTCTCGGTGTCTGGGCCGTCAACAATGGCGTGCGGTATGACGACTACTCCGTTGCGCGGGGTGGCAAGGCATACGTCCCGTTCTTCAGAGCGTTCGTCGAGGACCGCATCGTGCGACCCGAGAACGGAGACGCCTCGCGGGAGCTCGCTGACGTCGTCGAGCGCGAGCTGCTCGGCGAGGAGCCCTACCGTTCGTACAGGGTGGACCTCGACACGTTCTTCGCGCGGGGGAGCGACCGGATGTTCGAGGACGTGCTGGGGCTGTCCGACCGCGTGTGGGGCTGGGACACGGACTACGCGAAGCTCCGCGAGGTCGGCCTGGAGGCGGTGCGGGCCCGTCCCGGGGCATTCGCCGGCGGCGTCGCCCGCACGCTCTGGGACGAGCTCTGGAAGCCGCTCTTCGTCGCGCTCCCGGAGAGTGAGGGCGCGGCGGACGAGACCGACGGCCAGGAGCGCGTCGAGGTCGATGGCCGCACGCTGCCGCAGCCGACGGACGGGGACGTGATCCCGGCAGCGCGGCAGGGCTTCTACTCGACGACCCCGGACGGAAGCATCACCGAGGTCTGGACGTCCCCGACCGACCACGAGCTCGTCTTCGCCGATCCGGCCGACCGGGAGCGGTTCGACAAGGTGAACCGCCGCATGGCGGAGCTCGCTGACGAGATCTCGCCGTACGCAGGCTCGGCGACGCTGACGCTCTGGCTCAGCCGCTCCTCGCGTCTCTGGCCACGCCCGGTGCTGTGGCTCGCCGTGGGTGCGATCGGCCTCGCGCTTCGTCGGCCGCGTCGCAGCGCACTCGCGGTGGCGCTCGCTGCCGCCGGTCTCGCCGTGATCGGCGTCAGCGCGCTCGGCACGTATGCGATCGTCGAAATCGCGGTGCCGGTCGTCCCCGCCCTCGTCCTCTTTGGGGCCGCTGGGCTCCTCGGCGAGCGACGTCGCCCCAAGAGCGACGACGCGCGCGTCACGTAGCATCGGCGACCGACGTGCGACGCCACCTCGCCCGTGTCCTTCGCGACCCGCTCGAGCTGCCGCGGGCGGCGCAGCGGCGCTACATCCTGCGCGCGGCCGGGCGCCTCGGCCTCGTCGCGTACGTGCCGAGCTGGGAGCATCGTGCCCAGCTCGACGCCCTCACCGAGTACGTCGAGGACGCGCGACCCGTCCGCGACAAGCGCCCCACGACGCGCAGCGACGACGTGCCCGACCTCACGCTCACGGTCGAGGGCCTCGACGACGTCCTCCGGGACGTCGCGTTGGAGCGGCCGCGGGTGCTCGAGGTGGGGCCCAAATACGGCGTGCACGCTCTCCGGCTCGACGAGCGGCTGCACCCGTCGGAGCTCGTGTTCAGCGACTTCGCCGACACCGACCTCCACGAACGCTGGACAGGGGGCCTGCGCAGCCCGCACCGGTTCGTGTACGGCGACCTCCGTACCGCCGACGAGCTGCTCACGCTCGAGCCCTTCGACCTCGTGCTGTTCCTCGGCGTCCTCTACCACACGAGCTACCACGTGCCGATGCTCGCCAGGCTCAACCGGCTGACGCGACTCGGCGGGACGATGCTGCTCGAGACGACGGTGGACAGCCGCCCGGACGCGTCCGTCCGGGTCCGCTGGTCGGAGAACACGAAGGCGAAGGCCGTGCCGACGCTCGATGCCGTGCGCGTGATGCTGGCCTGGACCGGATGGCGGACGGTGCGACGCTTCACCGACTACCGACCCGGCTCCTCGGAGGTGCTCCTCCGCTGCGAGAAGACCGACGAGCTCGCACCCGGAGCCGACTTCGCAGACGTCGTGCGCCCGCACCGGGTGCCGGGCTGAGTACGGTTCCTCCGTGCCCGAGCTGACCCTCGTCCCGCGCGCCGAGTTCGAGCGCATCGGCGCCGCCGTCGCCGATCGCGACGCCCGTGTCCTCGTCCTCGCCGACATGTGCCGCGCGAACGCCCTCACCGCGGTCAAGCGCGCGGGCTCCGGGCACCTCGGCTCGAGCTTCAGCGCGATGGACATCGTCGCGTTCCTGCTCTTCGAGGAGCTGAACACGCCGGGAGTCGGCTGGGAGCACCCCGACCGGGACGTCCTCTTCTCGTCGAAGGGCCACGACGTCCCCGGGACGTATGCGGCACTGCACGCGCTCGGCGTGCTCCCCGACGAGCGACTGCTTCGGCTCCGCCGGCTCGGCGGCCTCGACGGCCACCCCGACGTCGGCGTTCCCGGCATCGAGGCCAACTCCGGGTCGCTCGGGATGGGGATCTCGAAGGGCCGGGGCATGGCGTGGGCGAAGCGGCACCTGGGGCACGGCGGCCGCGTGGTCGTGATCACGGGGGACGGTGAGCTGCAGGAGGGGCAGAACTACGAGGGCCTGCAGGGGGCGGCACACGACCGACTGTCGGGCCTCGTCGTCGTCGTCGACCGGAACGAGCTGCAGTCCGACCGCCCCACGGAGGAGATCCTCGCCCTGGGCGACATCGAGGCGAAGCTGCGCGCCTTCGGCTGGCACGTGCTGGCATGCGACGGCCACGACCCCGCGGCGCTACGGGCGGTGTTCGCCGAGATGCGGGACGGCGACGACCGTCCACACGTGCTCGTGGCACGGACGATCAAGGGTCGCGGTGTCTCCTTCATGGAGCATCCGACCGCGCTCGCGGCAGGCGGCGGCACGTACCGGTGGCATGCCGGCGCGCCGGGGGACGACGACTTCGTCGCCGCCCACGCCGAGATCGTCGAGCGGATCGACGACCGCCTCCGCGGGCTCGGGCTCGATCCGCTGCGCCTCGACCCCGTGCCGCCGCTCGAGCCCGAGCCGGTCGCCTCGCTCGAGGGCGAGCCGGTGAGCGGGGCCGGCACGCCGGCCTCCCGCCCCCGCGTCACCGACGAGTACGTCGCAGAGGCCTATGGAGCCGCCCTCCTCGAGCTCGTCGAGCGGGACGAGCGCATCGTCGTCCTCGACGCCGACCTCGCCTCCGACTGCCGGGTCCGGGGCGTCGAGCTCGCGGTTCCCGACCGCTTCGTGGAGACGGGGATCGCGGAGCAGGACATGGTCTCGATGGCCGGCGGCCTCGCCCGCCAGGGCCTGCTCCCTGTGGTCAACTCGTTCGCGAGCTTCCTCGCGTCGCGGGCGAACGAGCAGGTCTACAACAACGCCTCGGAGGGGACGAGGATCGTGTACGCGCTCCACTACGCCGGGCTGATCCCGGCCGGGCCCGGCAAGTCGCACCAGAGCCTGCGCGACGTCTCGCTCCTCGGCGCGCTGCCGAACATGGACGTCGTGCAGCCCGTGAACGCCGAGGAGACGCGGCTGCTGCTCCGATGGGCGGTGGGCGAGGCGCCGGGGAACGTCGCGATCCGGCTCGCGATCGGTCCGAGCCCGCGGCGGATCGAGCTCCCGGCCGGGTATCGACCGTCTCCCGGCCGACCGGCCGCGCTCGCCGACGGTGACGCAGCGCTCCTCCTCGCGTACGGGCCGGTGATGACCCACGAGGCGCTGCTCGCGTCGGAGACGCTCCGCGCCCGGGGCGTGCGCATCGCCGTGGCGGCGATGCCGTGGCTGACGCGCGTCGACGGCGGATGGCTCGAGGACGCCGCGGCGCGCTTCGCCGAGATCGTCGTCGTCGAGGACCACGCGCCTGTCGGTGCTCTCGGCGACGCGGTGCTGCGGACGCTCTCGGGCCTCCGTCTCGACCGGGTGCCGCGGGTCACGATCGTGGGCGTCGAGGGGTGGCCGGCGTGCGGGACGCCCCCGGAGGCGCTGCGTGCCCACGGGCTCGACGGGGCCTCGCTCGCCGAGCGCGTGACCGGCCTGATCGGCGGCTGAGATGACGTCGGACGCGGCGAGGCCGGTCTGGCTCGTGCTCCCCGACCCGTTCCCGACCCGGGTCTTCATCGACTGCGGGATCGTCGGCGGGCTTCGCGAGCGCCTCGGCGATCGCCTCGCGGTGCTGTTACTCCTCCCCCCCGACGAGGAGCGGTCGTTCGCGGCACGCCTCGACGGCGTGCGGCTCCTCGACCGGGAGGCCCTCCTCGGCGCGGGCTCGACGGGCGAGCGCGCGCGGCGTCGTGCCGACCGCTGGCTCGACGACCGTTTCGGCTTCTACCCGCTCTCGATCCGGCACACGCTCCGGCACGGCTTCCACCCGGAGCGGCTGCGGCCGGGCCACGACAACTGGTTCCTCGACACGAACCGCGTCGGCTGGGCACCACGCTGGGCACCGGCCGAGGCGGCGATGCTGCGCTGGCACTACTCGCGCCTCCGCTACGTCCCACGCGCCCTCGCTGCCACGCTTCGCGCCGAGCGGCCGCGCCTCGTCGTCGCGAACCTGCAGACGCGCAGCGCCGTCCCCTTCCTCGTGGCGGCGCGGTCGCTCCGGCTGCCGACGGTCGGCTACGTGTCGAGCTGGGACCACACCGTCGGCAAGGGCGTGATGTCCCCGCACCTCGACCGCTACGTCGTGCAGAACGAGACGATGCGCGACGACGTCGTCCGCTACCACGGGATCGCCGCGGAGCGCGTGGTCGTCACGGGCTGGCCGCAGACCGACGTCTTCGCCGTCGAGCGGCCGCGCGCCGACTACGAGGCGCTGCTCGCCGCGATCGGCCTCGACCCGACGCGCCCCGTCGTCCTCGTCGCGGGGAACACCCCGACGAACGCGCCGTACGAGCAGCGCTTCGTGGAGCGGCTGGTCGGCTGGTGGCGCGAGACCGGGGCCTCGAGCCGGATGTCCCTGCTCTTTCGCCCGCATCCGCGGGACCGGCAGTGGGAGACGCGCTTCGCGGCGGCGCGCGACGTCGAGGGTGCGGCGGTGCAGGAGCCGTCGTACACGGACATCGCCGTGCTCGCGACGCTCCTCCGGCACGTCGACTGCGTGGTCGCGAATGCGGGCACGATCCTGCTCGACGGCCTCGTCAACGACCGGCCCGCCGTCTGCGTGCTGTACGACGAGGGTGCGCCGCCGAGCGAGCGGTGGGCGGAGCTCAACGTCACGGGCCACCACTACCGCGAGCTCGTCTCCTCCGACGCGTTCCTCCGCGCACGGGGCTTCGAGGACGTCACGGAGGGGATCGAGCGGTCGCTCGCCGACCCGCGTGAGCTCGCCGGCGAGCGGGCGCGGGTCAGCCGTGAGGTCGTCGGTGAGGTCGACGGGCTCGCCGCAGAGCGGGTCGTCGAGGCGGTCGTGGGCGATTCGTCCTGACGCTCAGCCGGTGGGAGCCGGCTCTCGGGGCGGGCGCGAACGCGGTGCGGCGCGCTCTCCGAAGAGCCCGGCAGCCAGGAGCACGACGAAGGCCGGCACCGCCGGGAGGGGATACTCGGCGTTCCCGAGCCCGACCGTCGCGGTCAGGAACAGCGCGATCAGGGACAGTCCGAGGGCGATCGAGATCCGCTTCGGCCGCCGCCAGAGGACGGCGGCACAGCCGAGGAGCAACCAGAGGATCGGGCGGGGGAACCAGCGCGACGCACGGTTGGCCCAGGTGATCAGTGTCTGGTTGCCCTCGTACGGCGGGAGCTCGGCGCTCAGGCGGGCGACTACCTCGTTCATGCGCCGGTAGCGCTCCTCCTGGGCGGGATCGCGGAACTCGAGGTAGTGCTCCGTGGGCGACGTCCAGACCTCGCGGATGCTCCTGTCCGGGGTCGTCGAGTAGAGGCCCATCCGGGCGCTCGGGATCGGCTCGCCGCCACTCGGCTCCGGCAGGCCCGCGCCGACGCCTGTCTCGTCCTCGGCGTCCGAGCTCTCCTCGCCCGTCGCGCGCCTCGCCCCGTCCGGGATGTAGAACTCGGGCTTCCAGAGCGTGAGGAGGAACTGCTCGACCATGTGCCGGGCGAACGCACCGGGGTGCCGGCGGATCGCCTCGAAGGCGACGGCGCGGAGCTTCCCGTAGTCGCTGTCCCAGCCCCAGACCTGATCCGAGAGGTTGACGAGGTCCTCCCACATTCGCGGGCTGCCCTCGGCGAAGAACCGGTCGAGGGTGATGCCGAACGAGCGATACGGCTCCTCCGGCAGGAGCTCGCGCTCGACGGCCCGGGCCAGCTCCCTCGACGCCGGCCCGTTCTCGGGCGAGACCAGGTGCTCGAGGACGTAGACGCGGTAGAAGGGCGAGACGGCGTTGGCGCCTCGCGCCACCGCGTAGTCGTCGTAGCGCACGCCGTTGTAGACGGTGTAGGGGACGAGAACGGCTGCGGTGC
>NZ_DBNHWK010000084.1:0-35802 GCF_057140465.1 Gaiella sp. | reverse complement strand
AGGAGCGGGGGCGGTGACGGGCTGCCGGGCCGCACGCTCGTCAACGGCGTCGAGCTTCCGGCCTCGGCGACCGTCGACCTCGCACCGGGCGACCTCGTGCGCATCGAGACCCCGGGGGGCGGGGCCTACGGGGAGCCCGTGCCCGAGAGCCGGTAGAGCCGCCAGCGCTCGTCGGCGTAGACCAGCGGGAGGTCGGGCTCGATCGCGAAGCGCGAGCGGTCGACGACGAGCCAGCCGGCCCCGCACGCGCGCGGGATCGCGAGGTCACCGGTGCGGGCGAACACGCGGAACTCCTGGACGCGCTCGCGGGGACGGTTCTCGGTCGTGTCGGCGACGTGCCCGGGCGCCGAGACGCAGAGCGAGACCGGCGCGAACGCCGCCATCCGGTAGCTGGCCTCGGGGTCGCCGTAGACCACGCCCCCGACCGGCACCTCCGAGCGGAGCGCGGCGACGAGCCCGTCGGAGAGGGGGCTCGGCGGCCGGGCGGGATCCGGCGACCACGAGAACGCGCCGGCGACGAAGACCGGCAGGAGGAGCAGCGCCGACGCGACCCCCGCGCTGCGCTCACGCGGCTCGCGCTGCAGGAAGCCGTAGGCGAGTGCCGCGACGGCCCCGAGCACCGCCACCCACGTCGCCCACGCCGGGCCGCCCGACGTGAGCCGGTACTCGAAGTCGCCCTCGTAGACGAGCTGGAGCACGATGCCCCCGGCGAGCGCCAGTGGTGCGACGAGCGGGCCGAGCACCGCCGCGAGCACGCCCATCCCACCGGCGAGCGCGAACGGGAACGGGAAGAAGCCGACGAGCCGGCGTCCCTGCGAGATCGAGACGACGTCGGTCAGCTGCGTGAACAGGAACGGGACGAGTGTCAGCGCCGCCACGGCGAGCGCGCCGCCGACCACGTACGCGGACCAGCGCCTCCGCGCGGCGAGCCCGGCGAGCGGCACGAGCAGGAGCGCCGCCACCGCCGCCGCGCCGGCCCGGCCGAAGAGGTCCGGGACGACGCTGAAGCTGTCGACCGAGCGGACGTCGAGCTGGCCCTCGTAGAGGCGGAAGGCGCGCAGCCGCTCGTCCTCGTCGGGCGAGACGGAGACGGTGTCGCGGACGACGGGGAGGAGCCACGCGAAGAACGCGAGCGCGGGCAGCGCCAGCGCCCCGAGCGCGAGCGCGCCGGGCACGAGGTCGCGTCGTGTCCAGAGGACGCGCACGACGAGGAACCCGAGGAACGGCACGCAGACGAAGGGGGCGTAGCTCGGATGCGTCACCGCCAGTGCGAGCGCGGCGGCTGCGGCCGAGGCGACGAGCGCCGGCGTGGGCCGGCGGACGACGGCGAACGCGAGCGCGAGCGCGGCCGGGACGAGGACCTGCCGGGAGGCCGTCGCCGGGAGCGCGAGCGCCGTGTAGGCGCCGCCGTGACCGGGCGCGAACGCGAGGAGCGCGACCGCCGTCGCCGCCGCCGCGGCGGCTGCGCCGGCCCGGCGGAACAGCGCCCAGCCCGCCTCGAGCCACACGAGGACGGCGAGCGGAGCCAGCACCGACGGCAGGTGGAGGACGACGTCGGTCGGGTCGACGCCTCCGACCTTCGCGACGAGCGCGAGGACGCCGTGCCAGAGCGGGAAGGCGTATCCCGGGTGCAGGCTCCCGTCCGGGAACTCGTTGAGCCCGTCGAGCGAGAGGTCGCCGAGCGCCGTCAGCTTGCGGACGCGCGCGAGGTGGAAGAAGCCGTCGCCGCCGATCTCGCCCGCGACGTGCCACAGCAGGATCCCGAGGAGCACGCCGAGCGCCGCCGCGACCGCCGCGTGGGGCGGCCAGGCAGTGTGGTCGCGGCGCCGCAGCGCGAAGGGGAGCGCTGCGAGCCCGATCACGAGCAGCACGACGAGGGTGAACGTGAGGGACGCGGAGAGGGCGAAGGTGACGGCGAGCGCGGCGAAGAGCGCCCCGAGCGCCCAGGCGAGCGTCGCGGCGACGCCGGCGACCCCGAGGGCGCGCGCGATCGCCCAGCCGGGTGCGAGCACGACGGCCGTGGCGGCCGCGAGCCGCACGTACAGCAGCGCGCCGCTCACGTCCGCTCGAGCAGGGTCGGGACGTCACCCGAGCCGAGCCACCGAGCGACCTCGCGGTAGCGGGCGCCGCGCTCGCCGCGGAACAGCCGGCCGCGCAGGAGGAGCGACGCGCGCAGCAGGCGGCGGGCCCGCTCCGCCTCCACGAGCCCGCGGTGCTTCGCGAGGAACCGGAGGTGGCCGCGCACGTTCTCGCGGAAGTGGCGCCCGCCGTGGGATGCGCCGCCCACGTGCACGCAGGTCGCCTCGGGGGTGAACACGACCTCCCACCCGCGCGCGGCGGCGCGCCAGCACCAGTCGGTCTCCTCGCTGAAGAGGAAGAAGTCCTCGTCGAAGGGGCCGACGTCGTCGAAGGCGGCACGGCGCACGAGCATCGCGGCACCCATCGTCCAGTCGACGGCCCGCTCGCGGTCGTGGTCGAAGTCGCCGGCGTAGAACGCGTTCAGGGCACGGGAGCGCGGGGCGAGCTTGCGCAGGAACAGGTACTCGGTGGCGAGCCGCCAGAGCGTCGGGAAGCCGCGCACGGAGCGCTGCAGCGTGCCGTCGTCGTTCACGAGCCGCGGCCCGATCCAGGCCGCCCGGGGCCGGCGGCGGGCGACGTCGACGAGGCGCCGGAGCCCGTCGTCGAGCAGCCAGGCATCGGAGTTGAGGACGAGGACGAACTCGGACGACGTCTCCGCGACGCCGCGGTTCCAGCCGGCGCAGAGCGCGCGGTTCTCCTGCTCGACGAGCCGCACCTCGGGGTGCCGGGCGCGGACGGCGGCGACCGTCCCGTCCGCGGAGCCGTGGTCGACGACGACGGTCTCCACGCCGTGCAGCGCATCGAGGCAGCGTTCGATCCACGGGAGGCCGTTGTAGGTGACGACGACCGCGGCCACCTCGGCCGCGGGCTCACCCATGCTCGACACGCGGGCTCCGCGCCCCGCCGCGCACCCCCTCGTAGAGCAGGATCCCGGCCCCGGGGAGCGCCATCACCACGACGACGACGAAGAACAGGAAGCCGGCGGCGAACGCCTGGTCGGCGGGCACGCCGACGGAGCCGAGGAAGCTCACGAAGAACGCCTCGCGGAGCGCGATCCCGTTGAGCGTGAACGGCACGAGCATGACGAGGAAGAACAGCGGCCCCATCACGTAGTAGATGCGCGGCCCGAGGTCGATGCCGACCGCCTTCGCGGACGCCCAGATCGCGAGTACGCGAACGGCCTGGAGCGCCGTCGTGTACACGAACGTCCCGGCGAGCAGGCGCGGATGCCCGCGATAGTGGTGCACGCCCTCGTAGAACGCGCGGAGGGCGCGGTCGACGCGCAGCGGACGCAGCAGCGGCTGGAGCCGTGCGAGCAGCGGCCTCGCGGAGCGCGCGAAGAACAGGAACAGGAGCACGAGCGTCCCGAGCACGAACAGCCCCTCGATCCACACGTAGGCGCTCACGTCGTAGTGCCCGACCGCGAGCACGAAGCCGACGGCCCCGAGCAGGAGCGTGGCCGTGCCGCCGAGGCCGCGCTCGAGCAGGACGATCGCCGTCAGGTCGGCGGTGCGTCCCGGATGGCGCCGCGACGACTCCACGATGCGCGATGCGTCCCCGCCGATCGACGTCGGCAGCACCTGGCCGGCCGTGTAGGAGACGAGGTACGAGCGCGTGAGCCAGGGCAGGCGCTCGTGGACTCCCTGGGCGGCGAGCAGCCACTTCCAGCGCAGCGCCATCAGCGGGGCCGTGCCGACCATGATGAGGATCGCGAGCAGCACCCACGCCGGCTCCGAGTCGAGCAGCACGTCGATCGTCCGGCCGAGGTCGACCTTCCAGACGAGGTACGCGACCGCCAGCGCCGTGAGGAGGGCGGTGCCGACGAGGCGGGTCCGACGGCTCATGGGGTGGAGGGCGCGCCGACGCCCTCGATCTCCTCGTCGCCGATCGTGGGAGGCTGGAAGCCGAGGCGCGTTCTCCGGCGCGTCCGCATCGACCACGAAGCGTACGGGCTCCACCGCACGACGGCCCGGGTCGCCGACCTCCGGGGGACCGACGAGCCGACGGCGCCCGGCCGTTCGCCGAGGGGCCTAGACTCGACGGGGATGACGCGGATCGAGACGGAACGCCTCGTCCTACGGTCGCTCCGGCGCGACGACCGCTCGTGGCTCGCGTCGATGCACGTCGACACCGGAGGCTCGATCGAGGACGCTGAGCTCGAGCTCGAGCAGGCCCTCGCGCACGAGCGGGCACACGGCTTCGGCCACCTGGTGGCCGAGACGCCGGGCATCGCGGAGCCGGTCGGTGTCGTCGAGCTGCACCTCGCCGGGGAGGGGATCGTGGGGATCGAGCCGGAGGAGGTCGAGATCGGGTGGATCGTCCTTCCCGACCGGCGCGGGGAGGGCGTCGCGACGGAGGCCGCCGGGGCCGTCGCGGCGTGGGCGCTCGACGAGCTGGCGCTCGACCACCTCGTCGCCTACGTGCGTCCGGAGAACCGTGCGTCGCTCCGTGTCGTGGAGAAGATCGGCATGCGCCACCGCGGCACCGGCCGCTCCCGGCGGGGGGCGAGGGTCGAGATCTTCGAGCTCCGGAGTCGCGACACGGCCCAGCCTGGCTGAGGAGGCCGGGATGGCGCCAGCCGCCCGCGTGGCCTCCTGGCCGGTGCGGCCGCAGGAGAGCGTGCCCGTGCCGGTGACCGATGCAGCTCCTGCCACTGCGGGCGGCGCGGGCGGCCGGGAGCCTCGCTCGCGACGTCGTGGCTGCGGTCAGGAACGGCCCAGGCGCCCGAGGAGGGCGGTGCAGACCCGGTCGACCTCGTCCTCGGTCGTCGTCGCCGCGAACGGCAGCGCGAGCGCCCGCTCGTAGGCGCGCTGCGCGCCGGGAAAGGCGCCCTGGTCGCGATACGCGCCGAGCCGGTGGAGGGCGTACGTGCCGATCTGCACCTCGATGCCCTCGGCGCGGAGAGCGGCGAGCAGCTCGTCGCGGCGGTCGATGCGAACGACGTAGGCCTGCCAGCCGTGCCGGTCTCCCTCCGCCGCGGACGGCGTCCCGATCACGTCGCCGAGGCGCTCCGCGTACCAGGAGGCGGCGCGCTCCCGTCCGGCGAGCAGCTCCTCGAGGCGCTCGACCTGCGGGATGCCCAGGGCGCAGAGGACGTCGGCGAGGCGGTAGTTGAAGCCCGGGACGGGGATGTCGTTCGTCCCGTCGGCGACGATGCCGTGGTGACGCAGCCGCCGCACGGCGGCGGCGATCTCCGGGTCGTCCGTCGTCACCGCGCCCCCCTCCCCGGTGGTGACGATCTTCCGCGGGTGGAACGAGAGGCAGCCGGCGACACCGAGCGAGCCGCAGGGGCGCCCGCGCGATCGCGCGCCGAGCGCGCCCGCAGCGTCCTCGACGAGCAGCACGCGCTCCGGCACGACGGCCCTGAGGGCGTCCCAGTCGACGGGGCGGCCGAACAGGTGCACCGCCATCACCGCGCGCGTCCTGGACGTGACCGCGTCGGCGACGGCCTCGGCGTCGACGACGAACGTCTCCGGGTCGACGTCGACGAGCACGGCCTCGGCGCCGCAGAGCCGGACCGCGTTGGCCGTCGCCGGGAACGTGTAGGCGGGGACGACCACCTCGTCCCCCGGCCCGACACCGAGGGCGAGGAGCGCGAGATGGAGCGCCGCCGTGCCGTTCGCCACCGCGACGGCGTCGCGCGTCCCGACCGCGCCGGCGACCGCGCACTCGAACT
Source organism: Gaiella sp. (assembly GCF_057140465.1). NCBI lineage: Bacteria > Bacillati > Actinomycetota > Thermoleophilia > Gaiellales > Gaiellaceae > Gaiella > Gaiella sp. The sequence goes on along the minus strand of NZ_DBNHWK010000084.1, from coordinate 30,047 downwards.
CCCCGACCTTCGGCCCCATCGTCAGCTGGCCGCTGCCGAGCACCTCGGCGACGGCCCGGAGCTCGGCCTCGCCGACGTCGGGCCGCGCGAGCCTGATCGGGGCGGTCACGTCGCGGCCGACCCGAGCTTCTTCCGGTACCACGCGATCGTGCGCGTGAGGCCCTCCTCGAGCTCGACCTCGGCCTCGAAGCCGAGCAGCTCCCGCGCCTTCGTGACGTTGGGGATCCTCAGCTCGACGTCGATGTAGTGCAGCGGCTGGAAGACGATCTCCCCGGGGCACCCGGACAGCCGCTTGATCCGGCCCGCGAGGTCGAAGATCGTCACCGCCGAGCGCGCGTTGCCGATGTTGAAGCTCTCGCCGACCGCTCCCGGGTGCTCGAGGCAGAGGAGGAGCCCCCGCACCATGTCGTCGACGTACGTCCAGGCGCGGATCTGGGAGCCGTCGCCGTGGATCGTCAGGTCGCGACCCTCGAGCGCGGCCTCGATGAACGCACGGATCGCACCGCCGCCGACCTGGCCGGGCCCGTAGACGTTGAACGGCCGCACCGACACCGTGGGCAGCCCGAGCTCGTCGTGGTAGGCGTGCGCCATGTGCTCTCCCGCGAGCTTCGACACGGCGTACGTCCATCGCGCCTCCCCCACCGACCCGATCGTCGTCACGTGCCCCTCGTGGACGTTGAACGCCTGCTGGCCGAAGACCTCGCTCGTCGAGAACTCGATCACGCGCTCCAGCGTGTCCTTGGTCGCGAGCGCCGCCTCGAGCACGTTGTAGGTGCCGATCACGTTCACGCGCATCGTCCGCACCGGGCTCTCGAGCACGGTGTCCACGCCCGCGATCGCCGCCGCGTGGACGACGTGCGTGGAGCCACGGGCGAGCTCGCGCATCGCGTCGGCGTCGAGGATGTCGGCGTCGACGAAGCGGAAGTTCGGATGCTCGCCGAGCGCCGTGCCGGAGAGGACGTCGCGGTGGAGGTTGTCGACCGCGATCACGTCGTTCTCGTCGACGAGTCGGTGGGCGAGCGTCGTCCCGATGAAGCCGGCGCCGCCCGTGATCAGGATGCGCTTGCCGGTGAGCGCCACGGTTGGCGAGTGTAGTCGCTCGACCGCCGGCGGCGGTCGCCGACCCGGCCCGCGAGGCCGTCCGCGGCGCACGCAGTGGCGCGCCAGCGACAATGGACGCGTGATGCGGATCGCCCGAACGACGGCTGCGATGCTCGTGCTCGCGGGCGCGCTCGCCGCCGGCGACATCGCCGCGGGCTCCGGCGGGCGCACCGCACTCCGCGTCGTCTACCTCGAGGACGGGCGCGAGCCCGAGACGCGCGTCGTCTGGACGCTGCGCTGCGACCCCGTCGGCGGGAGCCTGCCGCGACGCACGACCGCGTGTCGCGAGCTCCGCCGGAGCGGTGTCCGCACGCTGCTCCCCGTCCCGAGGGACACCGCCTGCGCGCAGGTCTACGGTGGGCCGATGGTCACCCTCGTCACCGGAACGGTCGACGGCCGCCGCGTCTGGGTCCGGCTGAGGCGCGACAACGGGTGCGAGATCGACCGCTGGGACCGCAACTGGTTCCTCGTCCCGTCGGCCCGCGTGCGCTGAGCGGGGCCGGCCGCCAGGAGCACGGGGGCGATCGTCTAGCATCGCCGCGATGACCGGCGTTGCCTGGGACCTCGACGACTACCGCGACCTGCTCGACGCAGCCCTCGCCGGCGGCTACCGCTTCTCGCTCTTCGACGACGTCCCCGAGCCCGGCCGGCTCTTCCTGCGCCACGACGTCGACCTCACGCTCGACGCCGCCGTCGTGATGGCCCGCCTCGAGGCGGAGCTCGGGATCGCGACGACGTACCTCCTGATGACGGAGTCGCTCTTCTACAACCTCGCCTCCGCCGAGGGCGTGGAGGCGACCGCGGAGCTGCGGGCGCTCGGCCACCGCGTCGGCCTGCACGCCGTGTACCCGAACGTCGTGCTCGACGATCGCTTCGACCCGGTGGTGGCGTGGCACAACCCCGAGCCCGCGTACATGACGGAGCCGATCCCCGGCGTCGTCAACGTGATGGCGGAGCCGTACTTCACGCCCGAGACCTACCGCTCGGACTCCAACCAGCACTGGCGCCGGGGCGATCCCCGGGAGGAGCTGCGCCGGGGCGCGTTCCCGTGGCTGCAGCTGCTGATCCACCCGGCGATCTGGGTCTACCCGGGGCAGACGATGCACGAGACGATGCTGGCGATGCTGGACGCCGAGCGGGAGCGCCGGCTCGGCCAGCTCCCCGGCGACCGGATCAGGCTCGAGTGACCGTCCCCGACGCCCGGACGCGTCGGGGCGAGCGCCCTCTGCGTGTCGTGCACTGCCCCGTCAACACGGCGGGTGTGCCCTGGGCGAACGTCCAGGCGCTGCGCCGTCGAGGCGTCGACGCCGAGCTCGTCGTGTTCAACCGCTACCCGCTGCATCCGGAGGCGGACCGCTCGCTCGACCTCCCGCAGGGAGGGATGCTGCGCCGCCAGCCCCGACAGTGGCGCGCCCTCCTCGAGCTGCTCCCGGGCGTCGACGTGTTCCACTTCTACTTCGGCCTCACCCTCGTCCCGAAGACGCTGCAGTTCCCGCTGCTGCGGGCCCTGCGCAAGCGGTCGGTGATGCACTTCCTCGGCACCGACATCAGGGGGAAGCGCCCCGAGCAGCTCGGGGTCGCGCGCATGGCCGACGCCGCCGTCGTCGGGAGCTACGACGCACTGCGGTGGGTGCCGCACGCCGACGTGCTCCCGCCGGGGATCGACGTCGCGTCGATCGAGCCGGTGCCCCCGGGCGAGCGCGCGCGGCCGGTCGTGCTCCACGCACCGTCGTCGCGGCGGCGCAAGGGGACGGAGCACGTGGTCGCCGCCTGCGAGGGGCTCGACGTCGAGCTCCGGCTCGTCGAGGGCCTGCCGCACGACGAGGCGTTCCCGCTCTACCGGGATGCGGACATCGTCGTCGACCAGCTGAACGCCGGCTGGTACGGATTGTTCGCGATCGAGTGCATGGCGCTCGGCAAGCCGGTCGTCACGTTCCTCCGCGACGACGCGGTCGCCCGCACCGAGGAGGCGCTCGAGACCCCGGTGCCGATCGTGAGCGCCACCGCGGCGACGCTGCGCACACGCCTGGAGGAGCTCGTCGCCGCGGGCCCGGACGGACGCCGTCGCATCGGCGCCGCTTCACGGGCGTACGCGGAGCGGGTGCACGACGTCGAGCGGGTCACCGATCGCCTGCTCGACCTCTACGCTCGTCTCTGACGATGGCGCTCGGCGCCCAGCTCAGGCGGCTCGGCACCCAGTCCGTGATCTACGGGCTGGGAGGGCTCGTCTCGCGCATCCTCGCCGTCCTCCTCCTCCCCCTCTACACCCACTACCTCTCCCCGAGCGACTACGGGCGGATCGAGACGCTGATCGCGCTGACGACGGTGCTCGCGATCGTGCTGCGCTTCGGCATCCAGCCCGCCTTCTTCCGGTTCACCTTCGACTCGCCCGGCGCCGACCACCGGCGGCGTGTGCTGCGCACCGCGTTCTGGTTCACGATCGGCACCTCGACCGCTGGGCTCGCCGCACTCGCCGCGCTCGCGGAGCCGATCTCCGAGGCGCTCTTCGGCACGACGGACGCGTGGGACCTCGTGCTCGCGTCGGGCGTCGCCCTCTGGGCGCAGATGAACTACGAGCAGCTGACCGCGGTGTTCCGCGTCGAGGAGCGGGCGACCGCGTTCGTGACGGCGAGCCTCGTCAACATCGTGCTCACGGTCGGGGCGACGCTCGTGCTGGTCGTCGCGCTCGACACGGGACCGCTCGGGGTGATCGTCGGCAACTTCACCGGGACGCTGCTCGTGTACGCCGTCCTCGTCCTGTATCGACGCGAACAGCTGGGGCTGACGTTCGACCGCGGGCTCCTGCGCGAGATGAACCGGTTCGGGATGCCGCTCGTCCCGACGGCGCTCCTGCTCTGGGTGACGAGCTTCTCCGACCGCTTCTTCCTCGTCACGCTCGCCGACGCGACCGAGACGGGCCTGTACTCCGTGGGCGTGCGGATCGCGTCGGCGATGGTGCTGATGCTGACCGCGTTCCGGATGGCGTGGCCGGCGTTCGCCTACTCGATCGAGGACGACGGCGAGGCCCGCCGGACCTACGGGTGGGTGCTCACGTACCTCACCGTCGTCTCGACGTGGGTGGCGACGGGGCTCGCCCTGCTCTCGCCGTGGCTGGTGGACTGGCTCGCCGCACCGGCCTTCGCATCGGCCTCTCGGGTCGTGGGCCCGCTCGCGTTCGCCGCCGTCGCCTTCGGCGGGTACATCGTCGTCGCCATCGGCATCGGCAGGCAGAAGCGGACGCAGTTCAACTGGGTCGTGACCGGCGCCGCGGCCGCCGTCAACGTCGCGCTGAACCTCGCCCTGATCCCGCCGTACGGGATGATGGGCGCGGCGGTGGCCACGGTCGCCGCGTACGTCGTGATGTTCGCGGGGATGGCCTGGTGGTCACAGCGGATCTACCCCGTCCCCTACCAGTGGCGCCGGGCCGCGACCGCGCTCCTCGCCGGCGTCGCGATCGCGGTCGTCGGCAAGCTCGTGGGCGCCGGGCTCCCGCTCGCGATCGTGCTCACCGCCGCGTACCCGCTCGCGCTCGTGCCGCTCGGCTTCCTCCTCCCCGTCGAGCGGGCGGCCATCCGGCGTCGGATCGCCGCCCGCCGCGCCCCCGCAGGGCGCGCACGCTAGTCGACGCAGACGTCTGCCGTCGTCGCGCGGGAGACGGCCACGAGGTCCGCCGGGTCGAGGCGCAGCGACCGATCGTGCGACCCGGCCTCGACCACGACGTGCTTCTGCGTCGTGAGACGCTCGTCGATCACGACCGCGTCCTCGCGGCCGCCGATCGGCGGCACGGCGCCCAGCTCGAACTCCGGGTACGCGCGCGCGAGATCGTCCTCGGTGAGGAGGTGGATCTCATTGCCGCCCCCGAGCAGGTCGCGCAGCTTGTGCATGTCGACCCGCTCCGAGGCGGGCACCGCGACACGGACGTTGCCACCGCCCGTGCCGACGACGACCGTCTTCGCGACGACCCTGGGCGGCATGTCGAGTGCGGCGGCCTCGGCGGCCGCGGTCTCCGTCCGCTCGTGGTCGAGCACCTCGTACCGGACACCGGCCTCGTCGAGCACCTCGGCCAGCACGGCCTCCCGCCGTATCGCATTCATCACATACCTCCTTCGGGAGTCCGATCCAGCATGCCCGATCGCACGAACGGGGACATCCGGGGAAGTCCGTAGCCGTCAGTGGGTGACTGCCCGCCCCGCGAGCTCGCGCCCCTGCTCGGTCACCGACAGCCTGCCGTCGGCACGGGAGACGAGCCCACGGCGCTCCGCGCTGCGGACGACCCGGCCGGCGAAGCCGGCGTCCCACCGGAGGTGCTCGCCGAGGTGGTCGACACGGCTCTCCACCGCCTCCTCCGGTCGCCCCTCGTGGTTGACGAGGTGGATCGCGAGCATCGTCTGTGCGAACTCGAGTCGCTGGCGCGTGCGCCGCCGGGCCGCCGCGACGAGGCCGCGCCGGGGCGCCAGCAGCCACGCGAGCCCGAACACGCCTCCGCACACGGCGGCGATGCACCCGGCGATCGACGCGTCGAGCGCGTAGGCGAGCCAGTACCCGCCGAGCGCGGCGATCCCCCCGATCGCGCAGGCGAGCACGGTCATCCGTACCAGCGAGTCCGTGAGCAGGTAGGCGGTCGCCGGCGGCGCGACCATCAGGGCGACGACGAGGATCGACCCGACCGCGTTGAAGGCCCCGACCGCGGTCAGAGAGACGGCCGACATCAGCGCGTACCCGACGACCACGGGGCTGAAGCCGAGGGAGAGGGCGAGAGCAGCGTCGAACGTCGAGAGCTTCAGCTCCTTCCAGAGCACGCCGACCACGAGCACGTCGACGACGAGGACGGCGGTCATGAGCACGAGCGACATCGGGCCGACGTCCCAGCCCCCGATCACCAGGCGGTCGAACGGTGCGAAGGCGAGCTCGCCGAGGAGGACGGCGTCCGTGTCGAGGTGGACGCCGTCCGCGTAGCGGGAGACGACGATCACGCCGATCGAGAAGAGGGCGGGGAACACGAGCCCGATCGCGGCGTCCTCCCGCACGAGGCCGGTCCGCGTCACGACGTCGACGAGCGCGACCGTGACGAGGCCGGTCAGGGCCGCGCCGACGAGGAGGAGCGGGGAGGTGACGGAGCCGGTGAACAGGAAGGCGACGGCGATCCCGACGAGCACCGAGTGACCGATCGCGTCCGAGAGCAGCGCCGTCCTCCGCAGCACGAGGAAGGTCCCGACGAGGGCGCACGACACGGACGTGACGACGGCGATCGCCTGGATCTCGAGCTGCCCGGTCGTCATCGGCGCGCGGCCTCCGTCCGGCCGCGGTCGGTGAGCGACCACGCGTCGTCCGGCCCCCGGACGACGAGCCCGCGCCGCGCGAGCTCCCGCAGCGCGACCGTCGCGTCCGCTTCCGCCATCACCCCGATCGTCGCCGCGTGGTGCCCGTGCGCCGCGCCCCCGTGCTGGCGCTCGAGCTCGGCCAGATCGGCCAGCACAGCGGCGAGGCCGAGCCGGCGGCGGGCGACGCGGGACTCGACCGCCCGCACGGCGATGCCGCGATGCGGTGCGAAGAGCAGCGAGAGCGCGACCAACGCCGTCGCCACGAGGATGATCGTCGGGCCGGTCGGGAGTCGCTCCACCTCCGACGACACGATCGCGCCGACGACGCCAGCACCCGCCCCGACGGCAGCGGCGAGCACGGTCATCGGCCCCAGCCGGTTCGTCCACTGGCGGGCGGCGGCGGCGGGCGCGACGACCATGGCGCTCATGAGCACCGCGCCCACCATCTGCAGGCCGATCACGATCGCGACGACGAGCAGGATCGTGAGCAGGACCTCCGTCAGCCGCATGCGGAGCCCGAGCGTCGACCCGAAGTCGGCGTCGAATGCGAGCACCTTCAGCTGCTTCCAGGCGGCGGCGAGGACGGCGAGGACGGCGGCGCCGAGGATCGCCATCGTCCACACGTCCTCCCGGAGCACCGTCGCCGCCTGGCCGAACAGGAACCGGTCGAGCCCGGCCTGGGAGGCGTCGGGACGACGCTGGACGTACGTGAGGAGCACGAGGCCGACGCCGAAGAAGACCGAGAGCCAGATGCCGAGCGCGGAGTCGGCCTTCACCCGTGTCGTGCGGACGACGGCGCCGACGAGGAGGACGGCGAGGAAGCCGGTGACGGCGGCGCCCACGAGCAGCGCCAACGAGCCCCTCGCCCCGGTGACGAGGTAGGCGAGCACGATCCCCGGCAGCGCCGCGTGGGAGATCGCGTCGCCGACGAGCGCCTGCCGGCGGAGGACGGCGAACGTCCCGAGGGCGCCGCTCGTCGCGCCGAGCGCAGCCGCCCCCAGCGCGACCACGCGGAACGTGTAGTCGTCGAGGAGGGCCGCGGCGATCACGCGCCGGCGGCTCCGGGGAAGAGCGCGGTGCGACCGCCGTACGTGGCGCGGAGGTTCTCCTCGGTGAACACCTCGTCGACCGGGCCGGCCGCGATCCGACGGACGTTGAGGAGGGCGACGTCGTCGAAGTACTCGGCGACGGTCTGCAGGTCGTGGTGGACGGCGACGATCGTCCTCCCGCGGGCCCGGAGCTCGCGGAGCAGCGTGACGATCGCGCGCTCCGTGGTCGCGTCGACGCCCTGGAACGGCTCGTCCATCAGGTACACCTCCGCGTCCTGGACGAGCGCACGGGCGAGGAAGACCCGCTGCTGCTGCCCGCCCGAGAGCTGGCTGATCTGCCGCCGCGCGTACGCGTCCATGCCCACCTGCGCGAGCGCCTCGTGTGCCGCGTCGCGGTCGTCGCGCCCCGGTCGCCTGATCCACCCGAGCCGCCCGTAGCGGCCCATCAGCACGACGTCGAGGACGTCGGTCGGGAAGTCCCAGTCCACCGACCCGCGCTGGGGGACGTAGGCGACGAGTCGTCGCTGGGACGCGTACGGTCGCCCGAGGACGAGCGTCGTCCCGGCCGCCGGCTTGACGAGCCCGAGCACGGCGCGGATCAGCGTCGTCTTGCCGGCGCCGTTCGGGCCGACGACGGCGGTGAGCGAGCCGCGGCGCACGTCGAGGTCGACGTCCCACAGCACGGGCGTGTCGCCGTACGCGACGGTGAGGTCGGCGACCTCGATCGCGGGGGCGCCGGCGTCGTGGACGGGATCGCTCATCCTTCCCCCCCGCCCACGAGCGCGCTCACGATCGTGTCGACGTTGTGGCGCACCATTCCCACGTACTCCCCCTCGGGCGTCCCGGCCGAGCCGAGCGCGTCGGAGAACAGGCTCCCGCCGATCTCGACGTCGTGCCCGCGGGCACGCACCGCCTCCTGCACCGCCTCGATCGTGCGGGGGGCGATCGACGACTCGACGAAGATCGCGGGCAGGCGACGCTCGGCGATCAGGTCGGCGAGCCGCTGCACGTCCTTCGCGCCGGCCTCCGCAGCGGTCGAGATGCCCTGCAGCCCGACGACCTCGAACCCGTACGCGGCCCCGAAGTACCCGAACGCGTCGTGGGCGGTGACGATCGTCCGCTGCCCCTCGGGAACGCGCATCGTCTGCGCGCGGACGTACGCGTCGAGCCGGGACAGCTCCTCGAGGTACGCGTCGGCGTTGCGGCGGTAGAGCGCGGCGTGCGCGGGATCCGCACCCGCGAGCGTGTCGCGGACGGCGCGCACCGCGTCGCGCCAGAGGCCGACGTCGAACCACACGTGGGGATCGGCCTCGCCCGCGAACGCCTCGGGCGTCAGGATGCGCGGCTCCGGGATCGCGTCGGCAACCGCGACCGTCCGGCGCTGCTCGCCGATCCGCTCGAGGACGTCGGCCATCTTCGCCTCGAGGTGCAGGCCGTTGAAGAAGATCACGTCTGCACCCTCGAGCCGACGCACGTCGCCCTCGCTCGCCTTGTACAGGTGCGGGTCGACGCCCGGCCCCATCAGCCCGGTCACGTGCACCCGCTCGCCGCCGACGTGGCGGACGGCGTCCGCGACCATCCCCGTCGTCGCGACGACGCTGATCGTCTCCTCGCGCGAGAGGTCGGGGAACGCGGCCTCCCCGACCGGGCCGCAGCCGGCCCCGAGCACGGCGAGGAGCACCACTCCGAGGGCGAGGGGCGATTTAGGCACGTCTAAAACGATATCGGGATTGTGGTGCGGCTAGACCCTGCAGGCCGCGACCGGCCGTGCGAGAGCGCGCAACACGCCGCGGCAGAGGCCGGCGGCGACGCGCTGCCGCATGGCGGGCCGGGAGAGTGCACGGTCCTCGGCCGGGCTCGTCATGAAGCCCATCTCGACGAGGATCGCCGGCACGTTCGCCCAGTTGAAGCCGGTGATGTCCGACCGCTCGGTGAGCCCGCGGTCGGGGAACCCGGTCGCACGCACCAGCTCGCGCTGCACGAGCGTCGCCACCCGGCGGCTCTCGGCGTACACGTCGTCGGTCCAGCCACGCCGGAGCGCGGGCACGAGCGTGTGCGACCCGCGCACGCGAGGGTCGGTGTGGCCGTCGGCGTGCACGCGAAGGAAGAGATCGGCTCCGGCGCGGTTGGCGATGCGGGCGCGGGCGACGTTCCCCATCGACACGCCCGCCGTGCGCGTCCGCGTCATGACGACGCGGACATCGGCGCGTGCGAGCAGCCGGCGCAGGCGCAGCGACACCGCGAGCACGAGGTCGGCCTCGCGGATCCCGGTGACGACGCCGCGCGTGCCACCGCCGTCCTTGATCTTCCGGATCGCCGAGCCCGGGCCGATCGGCTCGGTCGCGAGGTTGGCGCGCAGGTCGTGGCCGGGGTCGATCACGACCGTCGGCGCCTCGACGCGCGCGCCGACGGGAAACGCTCCGGGGGCGCCTGCGCAGGCACCGACGACCACGCACGTCGCGAGCACGGCCGCCGGTGGCCGGACGACCCTCACGTGGGCGGGCCCGCGCGGCGCCGCAGCATCGTGAGCGTGATCAGCGCCCCGGGCACGAAGAGGATCGCGGCCGCGGCCATCAGCGCCTTCGCCGCCGTGGAGTCGAGGTCGACGGCGAGCGCGCCGAACATGCACACGGCGCCGAGCACGCACAGGCCGAGCCCGAGGAGCTCGAGCGCACGGCTCACGGGGGAACGCTCCGCGGTGAGGGCCCTGGCATGGCGTGCATTCTCGCGAAGTGTGGACGCCCGGGTCTCCCCGGCCGTCGACGCGTGCGCCCGCCGGGACCGGTCAGGCGACGAGCCGGTACACCTGGAAGACCTCCGCGTAGTCCCGGTTCACGTTCGTGCCGTGGACGCGGGCCAGGTTCCAGACGTAGTCGGCGTTCGCGTAGCGGCGATGCTGCTGCGACGCGTAGCACTGCACGGCGGCGACCTTCTGCTCGAGATGCCGCTGCTCGAGGCCCACGTAGGCGTCGTAGGCGAAGTCGAAGTTGTTCCACGGGATCTCGTAGCCGAGGATCGTCGTCCTCTTGAACGCGCGCAGGCCTTCCTGGGCGACGGTCTGGTGATCCTGGTGGACGTCGTGGTGCGAGGGCTGGAAGACGACGTCGGGTCGGTACTCCTCCCACAGCGCCACGAGCAGCTCGAGGATCTCCTGGCGGTGGTCGGGGAACGTGCGCACGTCGAAGTCGTGCACCGTGAGCCGCTCCTCGGGCACCCCGAGCGCGGCGGTCGCCTCGCGCACCTCGCGCGCGAGCGTGTCCGGCGGGAAGCCCTCGGGCAGTGACCGGGTCGCGATCGAGAAGGCGACGTAGCGCACCTCGCACCCGGCCTCTGCGAGGCGCGCCATCGTGCCCCCGCAGCCGAACTCGCCGTCGTCGGTGTGCGGGGCGAGCACGAGCGCGCGCTTCCAGGCCTCGATCACGGGGCGAGCATAGTCGTCCCCGGCCCGCCCCCGCCGGGCGACGGAACGGGAGCGTCACCCGCCGTCGACGCGACGCCGCGCCGGCGCTCAGCCGGCCTCGCCGCGACCCGTGTCGGCCGTCGGCGTGCGCTGCATCGCGGTCGGTGCCGGCGGGCCGGGCCGACCGTCCCCCTCCGCGCCGGTCGCGCCGGGAGAGCGGGCGCGCTTCCTCGGGTAGCGGACGGCGAGGCCGACGAGCCCGAGGAGCGCCCAGGTCATCGGGTCCTCGAAGAACGCGTTGTACGCGAGGCTGTGCACGAAGATCGCCACGAGCGACACGCCGAGGGCCAGCGAGACGCGCGACGTGAAGCCGCGCCCGAGCCGCCAGAGGGCCGCCCACAGCGCCGCGACGACGAGCCACCCGAAGAGCGCGAGCCCGACGACGCCCTCCTCCGCGGCGACCGTGACCGGGGTCGTGTGGGAGGCCGTCCGTTTCGGGTCCCTGCCCTGGATCCCGAGGCGCCTGGCGTACTCACGGTTGAACCCGCCGACGCCGACGCCGACGACGGGGTGATCCGCCGTGATGCGCAGGCCTTGGGCGACGAGGTTCGAGCGTCCGCTCGTGACCTTGTTCAGGCCGGAGCGGGACTTGTCGACGATCTCCTCGCGGATCGACGGCAGCGCGAGCGTGACGGCGGCAGCGACGACGGCGAGCGCCACGAGGGAGAGCACTGCCCGCTGGCCCCAGGCGACCGCGGCCGCGACCACGATGCCGACGGCGAGCGCCACGAAGCTCGACTGGGAGAACGAGATCAGCAGCCCGAGCCACGTCGCGGCCGTCACCGCGTACAGCCCCGCGAGCCGCCAGCCGCGCACGCCGCCGAGCACGATCCCGGCCAGCGTCGCGAGGATCGCGACCGCGAGGTAGCGGCCGTACACCGACGGGTCCCAGAACACCGAGTTGACCCTGAAGAACGGCGCGTAGGCGTTGAAGACGATCACGCTCGGGTTCCAGAAGACCTCCCGGGTCGCCCACTGGTAGCCGCCCACGAGGGCGTACGCGAGCGCGGTGGCGACGAGCCCGCCCCACAGCCAGGTCAACCAGCGACCGCGCCAGGGAAGGCGCGCGAACCCGATCGCGAGCAGGCCGAACGGGAGCACGAACGCGCCCACGAAGATCAGCCCCTTCCGGACGTCGGGCGTCCACAGCACGGTGACGGCGGTCCAGGCGACGAACGCTGCCAGCGGGAGGGCCAGCTGCCGGAGCTCCCGCGAGCGGCGATCGCCCCGCACCAGCTGCCAGGCGAGCGCGAGGCCGAGAGCGGCGACGACCGCGTACAGCGGCAGCAGCAGGTTCGCCTCCTCGTCCCCGACGTCGACCGGGATCCGGACGGGGAGGCACGCGAGGGTGGCGAACGCGAGCAGGTAGGGCCACCGGACGAGCGCCACCGCCCCGACGACCGCGACGACGAGCCCGGCCACCGCCGCCGCCGCGAGCCGTGTCGGCGCCACGTCCGGGAGCAGGGCGAGCGCCACCGCGCCGAGGCCTCCACCCCACAGCACGAGCCCCGCGAGGCGGACGGGCGCCGGCCGGGCGAGAAGGAGGACGGCCAGGCCGGCCGACCCGACGAGGGCGCCGATCTGCCCGAGCGCGTTCACTCGGCCGTCTCCGGCCTGCGCACGAGGACGGCTGCGCGGGCCCGGTACCCGTTCGCCGTCACGGTGAGCGTGTAGCGGCCGGGCACGAGCGGCGCGTCCAGCCGGAGCGTCCCGGGCCTCGCCGTCCCCGTGCGCCGCCCGAGCGTCCACTCGACATTGGCCGCGTCGCTCGACACGAACACCGCGAACCGGCCCCCGGCGGTCGTCTCGATCACGTCGCGACCGAGGACGACGTAGCGCGCGACCACGGGCACCTCGCGCGTCGGCCCGCCGACGTTGCCCGCCGCGTCGCGCGCGATCACCGAGAGGCGGTACGTCCCCTGGGGAATCGGGACACCCTCGACCGTCCCGAACCAGTCGATCCGCCCCTCTCGACGCCGACCCCGCTGCCGCACACGTTGCACGCCGTCGACGAGCAGCGAGGCGCTCGCCCGCTCGTCCGTGCGGTAGCGCACGATCACCCGGTCGACGCGCTTGTCGCCGTCGGGGGAGAAGACGCGCGGGCGGACGCTCACGAGCGTGACCCGTGGCGGCGTGACGTCGACCTGGATCGGGTTGGGGAGCGTGATCGTGCGCCGCTCGCGTCGGAGCTCGACCCGGGGCAGGTAGGCGCCCTCCGGGACGACACGGGCGTCGTCGTCACGCCCGTCCCAGAAGACGGTGACCGGCCCTTGCGCGGCCGGCTGGGCCCGGGCGAGCTCGCGGACGCGGTCGCCGCCCTGGTCGACGATCGAGACGGACACGACGTCGCGCGCCCGCAACCGGAAGGTGATCGTCGCGGTGTCGGTGTCGCAGTCGCACACGGGCGAGAACACCTTGTCGACACGCGTGCCGATGATCGGGCTCGGCGTCAGCTTGAGCCTCTCGGTGATCACGAACGCTGCGGCCGTGGCCGCGAGCAGGAGCGCGACGAGCGCAGCTGGGGCGTATCTGGCCACAGGTTGAAGGGATTCTAGGGTCGTCGGGCCGACCGACCGTCTCCGGCAGCGGTCTCCTCCGGGCAGGCACACTGAACGATCGCCCGCCGTCGTCCCCGCACGCGCACCCTCGTCGTCGCCGCCGGCGCGCTCGTCGTCGTCGCGCTGCTCGGGGTCGGTGCCGCGATCCTGGCGATCACGATGCGCGAGCCGTCGTCGGGGGCGCTCGACACCGAGCTCGAGGACGTGTCGGTGGTCGAGCCCACCGCCCCTCCGCCGAAGCCTCCGCCGAAGCCGGCCCCCGAGCAGCCGACGGTCGACCAGCTGTGCTGGCCGATGTTCGGCGGCGAGCGGAGCCGGTCGCTCGCCCGACCGGGGATCGAGCTCGGCGTGCCGGCGCGGCCGCCGCTCTGGGCCCGCGGGCTCAAGGCGTACGTCGAGTACCCGCCGAGCTACTGCGACGGCGTCCTCTACGTCAACACCTTCCGGGGCGACACCTGGGCGATCGAGGCGGCGAGCGGCAAGGTCGTCTGGCGACGGCAGAGCCGGGCGCCGAAGGCGTCGACCCCCGCGATCGCGGGCCCCTACGTCCTCGTTTCGTCCCACGACGGGACGGTGACCGCGCTCGACCGACGGAACGGTCGGTACGTGTGGCAGCTGCGCACGAACGCGAAGGTCGAGTCGTCGCCCGCGGTCGTCGAGGGGGTCGCCTACTTCGGCGCGACCGACGGGCGGCTCTTCGCCGTGGACGCACTCACCGGGAAGGTGCGCTGGGCCTACGACACCGGCGGCCGGATCAACTCCAGCCCCTCGTTCACGCGCGGCCGCGTGTGCATCACGACGTACGCGGGCTCGATCTTCTGCCTCCGGCGCAGCAACGGCTCCAAGGTGTGGAGCACCTACGTGAAGCGCGACGCCTTCCGCTACGAGAGCTTCTACGCGAGCGCCTCGACCGACGGGGAGCGCCTGTACACGATGGCGCGCTCGGGCAAGGTGGTCGCGCTCTCCGTGGACGACGGCGACGTGCTGTGGACGCGCGAGGTGGGGACGCTCGGCTACACGACGCCGGCCGTCGGAGCCGACCGGATCTTCGTCGGCGACTTCGCCGGACAGCTCCGGGCCTACCGCAAACGCGACGGCGAGGAGCTGTGGCGGGCGAAGGTCGGCGGCCGGATCCTCGGGTCGCCGGTCGTCGTCGGCGACCTCGTGTTCTTCTCCACGCTCGAGCAGAAGACGTACGCGGCGCGCGTCTCCGACGGCAAGGTCGTGTGGCGCTTCCACCTCGGCAAGTACTCGCCGGGAATCGCGACGGAGCGTGCGTACTACTTCGCCCTGAACGGGATCCTCGTCGCGTTCCGCGGGAAGGACGGGCCCGCGCCGGAGCGGCGGCAGGCGGGCCCGGCCACGTCGCCCGCGCGCACGGGCACGGGAACGTCCGAATCGGGCTGACGCCGACCGGACGCGGAGCGCGGCGTCAGGACGTCCGATCGCCGGGTGACGCCTCGCCCGCTCCTCCCGGGGGAGCGCCGAGCGGCGGGTGCCGCCGCCGCCAGAGCGGCGAGACCTGGAGGGCGACACCGGTCGCCCGCCACGCAGCGGAGAGCGCCCGGTAGCGGACGAGGCGGAGGCGCGTGCCGACACCTCGCGGGCCGGACGCCCGAACCTCGTAGCCGAGGCCCTGCAGGAGATCGCCCGCGACCGACTCGAACGCCCGCACGTCCGCGGGCGCCATCTCGGCGCGCCAGTCGCGGACGCCGGGGGTCGGCGGCTCCGCGAGGCGCTGCTGGTGCGGCTTGTCGGCGAGGTCGACCGACCCGACGTAGCCGAGCATCTCGTCCTCGAAGGGGATCCCTGCGAACGCGCACACGCGGCGCAGGACGGCGGCCGGCTCCGCGACGAGGTCCTCGTAGCGGAGCTCGAGGTAGCGATCTCGCCCGACGCGCCCGCCGAGGTCGCGGGCGGCGGAGACCTCGGTGCGCCAGAGGCACGCGAAGCCGGGCGCATCGCGCGGATGCCCCCACGGCTCGGTCATGATCCCGGGCGGCACCGCGAGGTACGAGAGGGCCGCGTCCCGCCCGTCGCGGACGAGATGGACGAACAGCGCGTCGGGGAACAGGCGCTCGAGCAGCCCGAGGTACTGCATGTAGAGCGGCGTCTTGTCCCCCCACCGCGCCTTGCCCTGTGCTGCGGCGACGGTCTCGAAGACGGCGGCGATCGCCTCCCCGGCGGTCATCCCGGCACGCAGTCGCGGGGCGACGTCGTCGGGCTCGATCCCGAGGTCACGGAGACGACGGACGCGTCGCAGGTCGTCGAGGAACGCCGCCGGATCGACCGCCCCCCGATGCCGAGCGGCGAGCTGGGGCACGAAGTACGACTCGTCGGGCACGGCGAGCACGCTCGAGCGGTCGAGCATCACCCGCAGCAGGGTCGTGCCCGAACGGCGGACGCCGAGGACGATGACGGGGGGAGCGGCGGCCCCGGCCGGCTCAGGCGGCATCGACGAGGCCGCGCTCCTCGAGCGCCGCGATCACGATCGCGGCGCTCTCGGCCGGCTCGTGGCGTTCGGTGTCGAGCACGACCTCGGCGTCGTCCGGAGGCTCGTACGGGGCCGAGATCCCGGTGAACTCGGGGATCTCGCCGGCGATCGCCTGTGCGTAGAGCCCCTTGACGTCACGGCGCGTGCACTCCTCGAGGGAGGCACGCACCCAGACCTCGACGAACGGGGCGAACTCCTCGGTCATCGCCCGTGCCGTCGCCCGCGTCACCGCGTAGGGAGAGATCGCGGACACGACGACGGCCGCCCCGGCCCGGGCGAGCCGCGACGCGACCCAGCCGATCCGCTCGATGTTCGTGTCGCGGTCCTCCTTCGAGAACCCGAGGCCCTGCGAGAGGTGCGTGCGGACGACGTCGCCGTCGAGCGTCTCCACGAGCAGCCCACGCCGCTCGAGCTCCTCGACGACGAGGTGCGAGACGGTCGTCTTGCCCGCGCCCGAGAGCCCGGTGAGCCAGACGGTGAAGCCCTGCGGTCGGGTGTGCACGGGCGGCATCGCGCCGGATTGTACGGATCCCCACCCCTCGCCCACCGCCGACGCCCCGCGGGCCGAGGTGCCGTGGAGACCGCGCGCGGCGGCGACGCGTCAGCCGTCGGACGATCCCTCCGACGCGGTGCGTGGCCGCCCGCCGAGGATGATCGAGCGGGCCAGCGCGATCACGCCCACGCTGCCGCCGAGCACGATGCCGACGAGGAGCACGGCGTTCGCGCCCGGGAAGTCGATCAGCTTCACGCCGGCGAGGGCGAGCACGAGGGCGAGGGCGACACGGAGCGCGCGGTCGGGCAGCTTCACCGTCACCTGCCCGCCGATCAGCACCCCCGGGATCGAGCCGCACAAGAGCCACGCGGTCGCTCCGAGGTCGACGTTGCCCGCGGCGAACTGGCCCGCGCCCGCCACCCAGAGCAGCAGCGCGGCGTGGAAGATGTCGGTGCCCACGATCTTCGCGGCCGTGAGGGGGAAGAGCACGAGCATCGCCAGCCCGAAGAAGGTTCCCGACCCGACCGACGTCACGCCGACGACGAAGCCGCCGAAGAGGCCGATCAGCACGGCGCTCACACGGTCGCGGTTCGTGAGCCGATACGGCTGGTCGCTCACCCGGCCGCGGATGAACGTCTTCACGAAGAAGCCGATGCCGGCGACGATCAGCGCGGCCCCCAGAACCTGACGCGCCGCGTCCTCGAACGCGTCGCCGTAGCGGCTCTCCAGCCAGGCGGAGAGGGCGACGCCAGCGAGCGACGCCGGCGCCGAACCGAGCAGCATCCACGTCGTCAGCCGCGCGTGCACGTGCCCGAGCCGGCGGTGCTGTGCGGCGCCGAACGACTTGAAGATCGCGCCGTGGAGGATGTCGGTGCCGATCGCGACGGACGGCTTGAAGCCGAAGACGAGCACGAGTAGCGGCGTCATCAGCGAGCCTCCGCCCATGCCGGTCATCCCCACCAGGAGACCGATCAGCAGTCCCGCGAGCGTGAGCTTCCAGTCCATCGACGACCTCAGGCGGATCCCGGCGAGCCCGGTGCGGTCGAGCGCGGCACCGCTCAGGTCGTCTGGGAGGCGAGGAGGATCTCACGCAACGTGTCGCCGCGCAGCCCGAGCCGCAGCGTCTCGAGCGCGATCACCTCCTCGGGCGGGATGTTGCCGAGGTTGACCTCCGGTCCGAAGTTCTTGACGAACCACGCCTGCGACGCCTTCGTCGGCGCCTCGAAGATCAGCTCGTGGAAGTCGATCGTGTGGACGATCTCGTCGACGAGGCCCGTCCGCATCTCGCCGGTCGGTCGATAGATCCCCGCCGTGCCCCCCTCCCGGCCCTCGGCGATCACCTTCCAGGCGCCGGCGGCGAGCTCCTGCTCGATCCACTCGACCCACTGGTAGGGGGCGTAGACGACTTCGGCGTCCTTCGAGCCGACCTCCGAGAGGACGGTGAAGTCCCTGGCGAAGTCGGTGATCAGCTCGAGCTTCCGCTCCCGCGGCATGTCGACGGTGCCGTCGGAGATCTCGACGTGCGAGAAGCGGTAGTGGGCGAGCCAGCGCTTGAACGGGTCGAGCTTGCCCTGGCCGTACACCGCCTCGAACAGGGTCCCGCCGCAGACCACCGGCGTCCCGAACGAGCGGTAGAGCGCGATCTTCTTCTCGAGGTTGTTGGTGACGTAGCTCGTGCCCCAGCCGAACTTCACGATGTCGACGTAGGCGCCCGCCGTGTCGAACAGGCCCTCGATCTCGCGCAGGTTGAGTCCCTTGTCGAGCACGTGGGTGAGGCCGTGCGTGCGCGGCTTCCCGGGGCGGCGGGGCACGTCGAGGAAGCCGTCTTCTTCAAAGGCGTTCATAGAGCTCCTCCAGCTTCTGTGCGGCACGATCCTGCACCTCGCGGTAGAGAGAGCCGCCGTGGGCGTCGATCCCGACGATCAGCGGCCCGAAGTCACGGACGCGGAACTTCCACAGGCACTCGGGCATCAGCTCCTCCCAGGCCACCTCCTCGATCTCCTCGATCTGCGTCGTCTCGAGCGCCGCGGCGCCGCCGACGATCGCGAGGTAGACCATGCCAAGGCGCTGCATCGGCTCGATCGCCTCGTCCGGAAACCCGCCCTTGCCGCAGATCGCGCGCACCCCGTACCGCGCGCCGAGACCTTCCGTGAAGCGCACCATGCGGGCGCTGGTCGTCGTACCGATGCAGATCTTCTCGTAGCGGCCCGGGCCGACCTTGCGCACGTTCGGCGCGGTGTGCAGCAGGAACGCGCCCTCGAGGTCCATCGGCGGCTCGTGCCCCTCGTCGAAGATCCTGATCTGCGTGCGGTCCCGGATGCCGATGATGTGGCCCTGCACGACGACCTCGTCGCCGGCCCGCAGCGCGAGCAGCTCGGCGGGATCGGCGATCGGGAACGTGAGCTCGTGGACGGCCATCAGCGCGCGGACGGACCGGGCACGCGGCCCGGGGTCGCGGGGACGGGGACGGAAACGGGTCGGCGCATCGGCTCAGAACTCCCGGTCGTACTCGATCGACCCGTCCGCGGCCACGTGGGCGGACGCACGGCGGGCCGCCCAGCACTGGTAGTTGACGGCGACGGGGTTGAGCGTCATGTGCGTGTCCGCGTGCTCCACGTGGACGGCGAGCACGGTGACGTCCCCGCCGAGCCCCATCGGCCCGACGCCGGTCTCGTTGAGGAGCTGGTAGAGGTCGGCCTCGAGCTCGGCGACGAGCGGATCGGGGTTGCGCGTGCCGACGGGGCGGGCGATCGCCTCCTTCGCCAGGTGCATCGCGAAGTCGGCCGAGCCGCCGATCCCGACGCCGACGATGCCGGGAGGGCACGGCTTGCCGCCGGCCCCGACGATCGAGTCGAGCACGAAGCGCTTGATCCCCTTCACCCCGTCGGCGGGGACGAGCATCTTCAGGAACGTCATGTTCTCCGACCCCGAGCCCTTCGGCACGCACTTCACGTCGAGGCCGTCCCAGTCCGGGACGAACTCCCAGTGGACGATCGGCACCCGGAAGCCGACGTTCGGGCCGGTGTTCTCGCGGGTCAACGTGTGGACGGTGTTCGAGCGCAGGGGGTGATCGACGGTGGCACGCTCCGTCCCGGCTCGCAGCGACGCGTAGATGCGCGCGGGATGGAGCTGGAAGCCCTCGCCGACGCGGCAGTAGTAGACGGCGATCCCGGTGTCCTGGCAGACGAGGTTGCGCTGCTCGTCGGCGATCTCGACGTTGCGATGGATCGTCTCGAGCACCCGGATGCCCGTCGTCGAGGTCTCCCGGTCGCGCGCCGCGGCGAGCGCGTCGCGGAGGTCCTGGGGAATGTCCTTCAGCGCCCAGACGTACAGGTGCGCTGCCACGTCCTCGACCACCTGGGCGAGGTGCGTCGTCGTGATCGTGCTCATGCGGCCGCCGCCTCCGCCGCCGTACGGCCGGCGCGGCGCCCGAAGACGACGCACTCGAGGAGCGAGTTGCCCATCATCCGGTTCCGTCCGTGCGTTCCACCCGCGATCTCCCCGCAGGCGTAGACGCCGTCGAGGCTGGTCCTGGCATCCGTGTCGATTACGAGGCCACCGTTCTGGTAGTGGAGGACGGGATACGTGGTGATCTTCTCCGTCAGCGGGTCGATCCCCGCGCCACGGTACCGACGGAGCATGTACGGGAGCGACACTGCCGCGTCCGCCTCCGAGATCCTCGTCGTGTCGAGCCAGACGGCCGGTCGGCCGTCCGGCACCTCGACGCCCCGACCGGCCGCCACCTCGTCGACGATCGCCTGCGCGACCTCGTCGCGGGGGCCGAGCGAGTCGGTGAACTCCTCGCCGTCGGCGTTGAGGAGGACGGCGCCGTACGCGCGCGTCGTCTCCGGGATCGAGTACCCCTGCATCGACGCCGGCCAGGCTCCACCCGTCGGGTGGTACTGGAGGGCGTCCAGGTCACGGGCCGCCGCTCCCGCCGCGATCGCGACCCGGGTGACCTCGCCCGTCGCGTTCGGATGGTTCGTGGACAGCTCTCCCCGCGCCTCCGCCTCCGCATAGCACCGGCCGCCGGCGGCGAGGACGACGCACGCGGCATCGACGTCGACGGCCCCCGCGGGTGTCCCGAACGTGGCCCGCCAGCCCGCGTCGTGGGGCGCGAGGGCGACGAGGTCGTGGTGCTCGAGCGCCGTCCCGTCGGTCGCGGCGTACGCGTCGCGCAGCGCCTTGGTGATCGCGTGACCGGTGCGGTCGCCGACCTGGAGGAGGCGGCGCCGTGACGCGCCCCCACAGCGCGCGAGCCGGTACGAGCCGTTCTCGCGCGTGAAGGCGACGCCGAGCCCCTCGAGCCAGGCGATCGCCTCCTCGGCCGCACCGGTGAGGACGGCGACGAGGTCCGGGTCAGCCGTCCCGTGCGACGAGCGGAGGACGTCCTCGGCGTGGACGGCGGGGGAGTCGTCGTGACCGACGGCGGCCTGGATCCCGCCCTGCGCCTTCGAGGAGTTGTTGGCCTGCAGCGAGGTCTTCGTCGCGACTGCGACCGCGACGCCGTGGCGCGCAGCGGAGACGGCCGCCGAGAGGCCGGAAGCACCGCTTCCCACCACGAGGACGTCGAGTGAGCCACGGTGGGCCATCGCGGGGCGAGTCTAGCAGCTAGCTACTAATACCTATGATTAGTGACCGTTATTGAAAAGCTCTCGGGTAGACTGCGCGACCGTGCCCGCGACGCTCGCCGAGATCGTCAAGCCGACCTTCATCGAGGTCGCACCGGAGGACACCCTCGGCGAGGTGGCCGAGCGGATGACCGAGCGGAACGTCGGCGCCGTCGTCGTCAAGGACTTCGGGCGGCTGATCGGGATCCTCACCGAGCGTGACCTCCTGAAGGCGATGGCCGCTCGTGTCCACTCGAGCGAGGCTCGCGTGCGCGAGTGGATGACGGAGGACCCCGTGACCGTCGACGCCGACCTGGCGCTGGACGAGGCCGAGCGCCTGATGATCGTCCGCGGCTTCCGCCATCTGCCAGTGGTGATGGAGGGGGACGTCGTCGGCGTCGTCAGCCTGCGGCGCGTGGTCGCCGCGATGCAGGCCGAGAGCGAGTAGCCGGCGACGCGTAACGCGTCCGCAGCGCGCGCCGGGCTAGCGTGCGCGCATCGACTGGTCGATCGCACCTGCGGTGAACTCCGGCGTCGCCACGCGTAAGCGGCTCGCATCCGTGAGCCGGGTCAGCGACCCCGTCGTCGCCCGCGTGAGACGGCTCCTGCCCGCCCCTCTCCGCTGACGCTCACCAGACCTCGCGCAGGAGCCGCTCGACGTCGGCGGCGGTGGCCGGCCGGGGATTGGCGCGGGTGCCGGGGCGCTCGGTGATCGCGGCGGCGACCTCGGCGAGCTCGTGCTCGGGAACGCCCTCGTCGCGCAGCCGACGGAGCCCGCCGAGCGCGGCGAGCTCCGCGCAGCGGGCCGGCGCGTCGTCCGTCCCGAGCGCGGCTGCAAAGCGGGCGATCGCGTCGGGCACCGCCTCCACATTGAAGCGCAGCGCGGCCGGGAGGCAGATCGCGTTCATGGACCCTTGAGGAAGCCCAAAGCGCCCCCCGAGCCCCTGCGCCATCGCATGGGCGAGACAGAGCCCGGAGAACCCGAGCGCGAGGGCTGCGTGCATCGCCCCCTCGAGCAGGCGACTTCGTTCCTCGAGCGAGCCCGGCTCCCGGACGACGTGCGGCAGCGCGGCCGCGATCAGGGCCGCACCCGTGTCGGCCGCCGGTGCGGCCCGGTCGTCTGCGCCGGGAGCGTAGTAGGCCTCGGCGCAGTGCGCGAGCGCGTTCATCGCCGTGCCGACCGTGGCCCGGAGAGGGAGCTCGAGCGTGAGCTCCGGGTCGTAGACGGCACCGACCGGCCGCACCCGCTCGTCGACGCCTCCGCCCTTGCGGCCCGGGGCGAGGAGCAGGCCGAAGTAGGGCGTCCACTCGGCCCCGGCGTACGTCGTCGGCATCGCGATCACCGCGCACCCGGACTCCCGGCTCCGACCCGCGCGGTCGGCGACCAGGCGGGCGGCGACGGCCTTCGCGGTGTCCACCGCGCTCCCGCCGCCGAGCCCGACGAGCCCGTCGACCGCGTGCTCCGTCGCCAGCCGGTACGCGTCGTCCACCGTCTCCACCGGCACGTGCGGGCGCACGCCGTCGTAGACCGCGACCACGGGGAGGCCCGGCGCGGACGCAGCGCCCCGGCGGGTGGTGACGAGCAGCGGGCGCTCGATCCCCACCTCTGCGCACACGTCGGCGAGATGGGCACGCGCCCCCGCGCCGAAGCGGACGACCGGGCTCATCGTGCGACGCGCTCGTGCGCGAAGGCGACGAACGCCTCGGCGACACGCGTCGGGACGCGGTTCGAGCCGCGGGCGAGCGAGATGTCGCGCCGGGCGTCCATCCCCTCGAGGCGGGCTTCGGTGAGCTGGCCCGACGCGAGCTCCGACTCGACGGCGGTGCGCGAGATGAACGCGACGCCGAACCCTCCGAGCACGGCGCTCCGCACCGACTCCTGGAGCCCCAGCTCGAGACGGAGGTCGAGGTCGCGCAGCCGGATGCCGCGGGCACGGAGCTCGTCCTCGACGACCTGCCGGACACCGGCTCCCTCCTGCATGACGACGAGCGACTCCTCACGGAGCTCGTCGAGCGTGACGGTCCTGTTCGCGAAGCGATGTCCTGCCGGGCACGCGAGGATCACCTCGTCGCGGAGCAGCGGCTCGTAGCGGATGCCGCGGTGGCGCCGGGCGGCGCCGACGATGCCGAGCTCGAGCTGCCGGTCGGCGACGCGCTCGACGACGGTCTGGGTGTCGTGCACCTCGAGCACGATGCGGACGCCGGGGTTGGCGCGCTGGAACTCGCAGAGCAGGAGGGGGACGGCGACCGCCGCCGGGCCGGTCGAGGCGCCGATTCGCAGGTCGCCGCCGAGGTCGCCGTCGTCACCGACCGCGACCTCGTCGAGGAGCTGCTGCTCGAGCGCGAGCAGGCGCTGCGCGCCCCGATAGAGCCGCTCGCCCGCCTCCGTCGGCTCGACGCGGCGGCCGGAGCGGTCGAGGAGCTGCACGCCGAGGCGCTTCTCGAGCGAGCGCACCTGGAGCGACACCGCGGGCTGCGTGACGCCGAGCGCCTCGGCGGCCTGGGAGAAGCTGCGGCGGTCGACGACCGCGCAGAACGCTGCAAGCTGTCGCGTATCCATAAGAGAAGCTTATCGTTCAGATTGCGTCGGAGCGAGACGGCGCCCGGAGGGCCGCCCGTCGTCTAGGGTCGCCCCGTGCGCGTCTGGATCGACGTCACGAACTCTCCGCACGTGCCGTTCTTCCGGCCGCTGCTCGCTCTGCTCGACGAGCGGGGGCACGAGGTGCTCGTCACCGCACGGGAGTACGCCCAGACGATCGAGCTGCTCGAGGACGCCGACATCGCGTACGAGGTCGTCGGCCCCCCCCACGGAGGTGCGAGCGTCGGCAGGAAGGTACGGGCGATGGCGGCCCGCGTCCCGGCGCTGCGCAGGTTCGCGGGTGGGCGCGACATCGACGTGGCGCTGTCCCACGCCTCGCACGAGCTGCCGATCGCCGCGCGGTCGCTCGGCATCCCGTCCGCGTACGCGTTCGACTACGAGTTCGCTCTCGTGCAGCACGGGCTCGGCAGCCGGGCGGCGACCCGCGTCGTCGTGCCCGACGTGATCCCCCAGGATCGGCTCGACCGCCTCGGCGCACGGGCGCGCAAGGTTCGCCGCTACCCGGGCCTCAAGGAGGAGTACGCCCTCGCGGGCTTCTCGGCCGATCCGCGGGCCGCCGCCCGACTCGGGGTCGAGGACGATCGGCTCCTCGTCGTCGTCCGCACCCCTCCGGAGGTCTCGCTCTACCACCGGCACGCGAACCCGCTGTTCGCGGCGGTGCTCGAGCGCCTCGGGACCGAGCCCGGCGTGCGGGCGGTCGTGCTGCCGCGGACGGCGGAGCAGCGTGATGCGCTCGACGGGCTCGGCCTGCCGTCGCTCGTCGTCCCCGAGCGCGCCGTGGACGCGCGCAGCCTCGTCGCGCTCGCCGACCTCGTCGTCTCGGCCGGCGGGACGATGAACCGCGAGGCGGTGGCGCTCGGCACGCCGGTCTACACGACCTTCTCGGGGCGCCTGGGCGCCGTCGACGAGGCCCTCGTCGCCAACGGGCGACTCCGACTGCTCGAGGACGCCGCCGACATCGAGCTCGCGCGCAAGCACGCCGCCGACCGCCCGCCGCCGCGCGACCCGGCGCTGATGCTCGACCTCATGCTCTCGGCACTCGATCGATAGCCCAGAGCGCCGCGCTCCGACGGAACGCCCGACGGCGCCTAGAGCGGCTCGTGCGTGGACGTGGGCGACGCCGTCGCGGCCTCGGCGCCCGCACGCCGCGGCTCGCTGATCATGCGGTGGAGCGTGCCGACCACCTCGAGCGTGTCGCCCGCCTCGACGAGACCGCGCAGGAGCGCGAGCTGCTCGTCCAGCCAGTCCGCGTCGATCGGCGGCCGCGTGACACGGTTGATCGCCGGGTGCGGGCTCGGCGTCACGGTCTCGTCGCGGCCGACGAGCTCCTCGTGCAGCTTCTCACCGGGCCTGACACCGATGATCCGGATCGCGACCTCGAGATCGGGCTCCTTCCCGGAGAGGCGGATCATCCGCTCCGCGAGGTCCATGATCCGCACCGGCTCGCCCATGTCGAGCACGTAGACCTGCCCGCGCTCGCCGATCGCGCCCGCCTGCACCACGAGCTGGACGGCCTCCGGGATCGTCATGAAGAACCGCGTCATCTCGGGGTCGGTCACCGTCACCGGGCCGCCGCGCGCGATCTGCTTCCGGAAGATCGGGATCACGCTGCCCGACGAGCCGAGCACGTTGCCGAAGCGGACGGCGACCATCCGCGTCGCCATGCCCTCACGGTGGCCGTGCGTCTCGACGATCCACTCGCCGAGGGCCTTCGTCTGCCCCATCACCGTCTTCGCGTTCACCGCCTTGTCGGTGGAGACGAGCACGAACCGCTTCGCGCCGAACTCCACCGCGACGTCGCTGATCGTCTGCGTCGCCAGCGTGTTGTTGCGCACGGCCTCGACGGGGTTCGCCTCCATCAGCGGCACGTGCTTGTACGCCGCCGCGTGGAACACGACGCCCGGCCGGTACGTCTCGAAGACCTGTCGCATCTTGACCCGGTCCTTCACGTCGCCGAGGACGGCCGCGGCGGCGTGGAACCCGCGCTCGTCGACGAGCTCCCGCTCGATCTCGAAGAGCGCCGGCTCGGAGTTGTCCACGAGCACGAGCTTCGTCGGGCCGACGCGCGCGATCTGCCGACACAGCTCCGAGCCGATCGAGCCACCGGCGCCGGTGACGAGGACGATCTCGCCCGTGAGGTAGTCGGAGATCGCGTCGAGGTCGACGTCGACCGGCTCGCGCCCGAGGACGTCCTCGACCTCGACCGGTCGCACCTGGCGTGCGAGGTCGTAGTCGCCGCTGACGAGCTCGGACAACGACGGGAGCGTCTTCACGGCGATGTCGACCTCGGCCGCGACGTCGACGATGCGCTGCCGGAAGGCGCCGGACGCCGTGGGGACGGCGATCAGCACCTCGTCGGGTCGTCGATCGCGAAGGATCCCCTCGAGCTCGTCGGTCGTCCCGAGGACGCGGATGCCGTGGAGGCGGAGGTGGCGCTTGCGGGGATCGTCGTCGACGAGCCCGATCGGCGTCGTCCCGAGCGCCGGATTGCGGAGCATCTCCTTGACGACGAGCTGACCGGCGTCGCCGGCGCCGACGATGATCGCTTCCTTCCCGCGCGCGACGATGCTGCCCGGCCGCGGGCGCTCGATCAGCGTCCGTGCGAGGAGGCGCGAGCCGGCGACGAGCGCGAGGCAGAGGAGCAGGTCGGCGAACCAGACGCCGCTCGGGACGCGCACGCGGTGCACCTCGAACAGGGTGAAGGCGAGGAAGACGGTGATCGACGCGAGCACGGCCCCGCGCAGCGCCGACCACATGTCGCGCGTCGACACGTACCGCCACCACCGGTTGTAGAAGCCCGCGAGCACGAACACGGGCAACTTGATGGCGATCACGAGGAGCACGATCTCCCAGGTCAGGTAGCGGTCGTAGTACCGCGGCCAGTCGGTGTCGAAGCGGAGGTTCCACGCGAGCACCCAGGCCGCAGCGACGATCGCGGCGTCGACCACGACCTGCCAGAGACTGTGACGTGTCACCGGGCGTCGCACCCGGGCACCCTCCTTCTAGGGGTCTCTCCGGCAAGAGCCGGGCCGGACGACCGCAGAGGAGCGCGGTCGCAGGCGAGGCCCCCCGGCTCGGGCACACACGTGGGCCCGCGCAACCCGGGACGACGCGCCTCGACCTGCGCGGCGCGTGCACGGGGATGTCGTGTCGCCCAGGGCGGCCACTACACGACGGGAACGCTGCCGGACGCCGTCACGGCGGCGACGACACGCTCCTGCACCTCCTCGGTGATGCCACCCCAGAGCGGCAGGGCGAGGTTCTCCGCGGCTGCGCGCTCGGTCTCCGGGAGCGACCCCGCCTCCCATCCGAGCGAGCGCATCGCGGGCTGCAGGTGGACGGGCGTCGAGTAGTACGCGGCGCAGGACACGCCGGCCTCTCCGAGCGCCGCCGCCAGCCGGTCCCGCTCCGGGGTCCGCACGACGAACATGTGGTACACGTGGCCGGGCTCGTCGAGGGGCAGCTCGACGACCTCCCCGAGGCCGAGCGCCGCGTAGCGGGCGGCCCCTTCGCGACGAGACTGGTTCCACCCGGCGAGATGCGGGAGGAACACGCGCAACGCGGCCGCCTGGATCGCGTCGAGGCGGGAGTTCGCGCCCACCAGCTCGAACGTCTTCTTGTCGCGCGAGCCGTGGAAGCGCAGCCGACGCACGGTGTCCGCGACCTCGTCGTCGGTCGACGCGACGAGACCGCCGTCGCCGAGCGCGAAGAGGTTCTTCGTCGGGAAGAAGCTGAAGGTGGAGCAGACGCCGGTCGTCGCGATGCCGTCGGCGCCGAAGGCCTGGGCTGCATCCTCGAGGAGCGGGAGCCCGAGTGCGGCGAGCTCCGCGAGCGGCGCCGGGCGCCCGAAGAGATGCACGGGCATGATCGCCCGGGTGCGCTCGGTGATGCGCGCGGCGACGTCGTCGGGATCGAGGTTCAGCGTCACCGGGTCGATGTCGGCGAAGACCGGCGTCGCCCCGACGCGCGCGATCGCCTCCGCGGTCGCGAAGAACGTGAAGGAGGGGCAGATCACCTCGTCGCCCCGGCCGATCCCCATGGCCTCCAGCGAGAGCACGAGGGCGTCCGTGCCGTTGGCGACGCCGATCGCGTGGGGAACGCCGAGGTACGCAGCGGCCTCGCGCTCGAAGGCCTCGACCTCCGGGCCGAAGATGAAGCGCCCGGAGTCCAGGACATCGGAGAAGCGCTCCTTCAACTCGGGGATCAGCGGCGCGTACTGCGCCTTCACGTCGACGAGCGGGATCATTCCGACGGGCCAGTGTATCCCGAAGCCGTCTCCGGCTCCGGCTCGGCGATCGCCCGGCGTCGGCGCATGCGTACGAGCTTCCACCCGACGAGCGCGATCCCTGCGACCACGGCGGCGGCGATCGCGTAGTCGGCGAAGCGGAAGCTCTCGTGGAACGACTCCCAGCTCGCACCCGCTGCCCAGCCTGCGCCGGCGAGCGCGAAGCACCAGATCGCCGAGCCGATCGCGGTCAGTAGGACGTAGTGCCAGAAGCGGGCCCGGAAGACACCGGCCGGGATCGAGATGAACGAGCGCACGACCGGGGTGATCCGCCCCAGGAAGACCGCCCAGTCGCCGTGCCGGTCGAACCACGACTCGGCCCGGTCGAGCTTCGCCGCGTCGAGGTGCAGCCAGCGCCCGTGGCGCTCGAGCCAGGGCC
This sequence comes from Gaiella sp., assembly GCF_057140465.1. Classification (NCBI taxonomy): domain Bacteria; kingdom Bacillati; phylum Actinomycetota; class Thermoleophilia; order Gaiellales; family Gaiellaceae; genus Gaiella; species Gaiella sp. The sequence continues at coordinate 1,698 of NZ_DBNHWK010000084.1, read as the reverse complement.
TGCCCCCGTAGTCGCCGATCGCCCAGCCCCCGATCGACCCGAGGAGGTAGCCCACGGTGCCGGCGGTGGCGATCGCGACGTACGCCGGGAGCCCGGACGCGAACTCGTAGCCGAACAGGGTCACCGACTGATCGACGAAGGCGCCGGAGGCGACCGCCCCCGCGTACACCATCACGGGCTCGCTCGCGGCAGGGAACACGGCGTCGATCAGCATGAGCAGGAAGACCGCGTAGAGCCCGTAGTCGCCGACGAACGACGTCACGGCATGCGTGATCTCGCTGAGGAGCGATGCAACCAGCACGATGCGATGGTACTGACGCCGACGGAGTGGAGGCGTCGGGCGACCCGGCGGGGAGGCCGGTGGCGGCCGGTGCGATCGCCGGCCGTGGCGCGTCGCGCCTAGCGGGCGGTGCGCTGCACGCGGAACGTCGAGGTCTGCTCGACGCGCCCCAGGGCGTTCCGTGCGACCACGCGCACGAGGTAGCGGCCACCCGGCACGCGCGTCCCGTCGCCGAGGAGCCCGTTCCAGGTGACGGCCGCCTCACCGGGCGGGAACTGCCTCGCGGCGAGCCGCTGCACGACGTCGCCTCCCGCCGTCTCGATCCGGGCGTTGATCCGCGCCGTGCGTGCGAGCCGCCACGTGAAGCGGAAGTCCCGCCCGGCGCGCGGGAGGAAGAACGTCTTCCGCTCGGGGCGCAGGAAGCCGAGCGTCGCGTTGACGACGAACGACCGCGCCATCTCCGAGCGCTGCCCGGTGTCGTCGGTCGCGGTCACACGCACGGTCCACCGCCCCTCGGCGGGCTCCGGCGGCGGCGCCGAGGGATCGAGCTGCGCCTCCGGGCCGCCGGGCGGCGGGAACGGCACCGTGTGGGGCCCGGGCGGCAGGTCGACGGGCTCCAGTGCCGCGACGCCTCCCCCCGGGGCGACGAGCGCGACCTCGACGGTGGAGGGCCGCACGAGGCGGTACGTGAGGCTCTGCGCGTCCGCCTCCCCGTCCCCGTTCGGTGACACGAGCGGCAGCGGAGGAGGCACGAAGACGCCGGTGTAGAGGAGCATCAGCGCAGACGCGATCGGGCGCTCGCGCCCGTCCGACGGGCGGTTGAGCAGCGTCCCGTCGAAGGCCATGGCCGTCGAGCCACCGCCGTCCAGGGCCATCCCGGTGACGGCGCCGAAGCGGACGAGCGCCTGGGCCAGCTGGAAGTTCGTGAGGCCGACGCTGTACCCCGGCTGTCGGCCGTCGACCGCGATCAGCACGATACGGCCGTCGGCGAGCTGCCCGACCGCCGAGCGGGGGGCCCGCTGCGTGAGCTGCCCGCTCGGGAACTGCTCGCCGGAGCGGAAGACGGGGGCCCCACCGCGGACGATCTGCGGGCCTCCGCCGATCGCACCGATCAGCCCTGGCCAGTCGGGCTTGAGGCCGAGCCGTACCGTCACGACCTCGCCGGGCACGACATCGGCGGCGAGGGCCGCTGCCGAGGTCCCGCGGCCGACCAGAACCGCGCCGCCCGGGGGGATCGGGACGCCCGGGCCCGCCGGAACGGACTCGACGACCGGGGCCGTCAGGTCGATCCCCGGTGTCGCGACGGGGAAGGGGAAGAGCACGACGGCCGTGCCGCTCGGGAGCTCCGGCGTCCTCTGGCCGTAGGCGGGCGTGAACAGCGCCGTTCCGCGCGGTGTCGGTGGCGCGTTCAGGCGGGA
>NZ_DBNHWK010000083.1:0-3186 GCF_057140465.1 Gaiella sp. | reverse complement strand
CGCGCAGGTCGCGCATCGTCTCGACGACCTCGTCGTTCGTCTCGCCGAGCCCGACGATGATCCCCGACTTCGTGAGCACCGGGTAGTCGGCGAGCTGCTTCGCCCGCTGCAGCAGCCAGAGCGCCTTGTCGTAGCTCGCCTTCGCGCCGCGCATGCTGCGGTGGAGGCGGCGCACCGTCTCGATGTTGTGGTTGAAGACGTCGGGACGGGCGGCGAGCACCGTGCGCAGCGCCTCGTCCTCGACGCCGAGGAAGTCGGGCGTGAGCAGCTCCACCGAGCACTCGGGCAGCTTGGCCTTGAGCGCGCGCGTCGTGGCGGCGAAGTGGGCGGCGCCGCGGTCGGGGAGGTCGTCGCGGTCGACCGACGTGACGACGACGTGTCCGAGCCGCATCTGCGCCGCCGCCTGCGCCAGGCGCAGCGGCTCCAGCGGGTCGGGCGGGCCGTCGGGCTTGCCCGAGTGGACGTAGCAGTAGCGGCAGGCGCGCGTGCACGTGTCGCCGAGGATCTGGAACGTCGCCGTGCCGCGGCCCCAGCACTCGCCGATGTTCGGGCAGCGGGCCTCCTCGCACACGGTGACGAGCTGCTGCTCGCGGACGAGCTGGCGCACCTCCCCGTAGCGCGTGTCCCGGCTCGGCGCCCGCACCTTCATCCACGGCGGCCGGCGCGGGCGGTCCTGGATCACGGGGAGCGACGTCTCCACGCGCGCCATTGTACGGGCGGGCCCCGGCGCGCCCGACGCTGCGGTTCGTCGGTGCTCACGGCACGAGCGTGAACGCCGCCGTGTGGCGGGGACGAACGGCCGAGAAGTGCCGGCGGTCGAGGGTCGCGATCGTATCCTCTTCCAGCCGCTCGGCGACCGCGACGACCGTGGCGTCGACGACGTCGAGAGGGAGATCTGCGTACTCGCGCATGAGCTCCCTGATGCGCTCGTGATCCTCGTGGTCGGTGTCGTAGACCTCCACGCTCCGGTCGAGCACGCTGGCGAGCAGCTGATCCGCCACCCGTGGCTGCCCGCGCCGGAGGCCGAGGAGACCGGTCTCCACGAGCACGGCGTTCGGGATGACGACCGGAAGACCCGAACCGAGGAGCCCGGCGCAGGCGCCGTGGTGTCGGTCGGAGCGGACGAGTGCGGCGTAGACGACGCCCGTGTCAGTAACGAGCGTGCTTCTCACCGAGGTAGTCGCCGACCAACTCGTCGACCCGCGTCGACGTGTCTCCGCGCCCATCGGAAGCCACCGCCCCGATGAAGCTCGGTACCCGCCGCCGTGTGCGGACGCGCCACTCGAGCCCCTGACGGATCACCTCGCCGAGCGAGACGCCCTCCTGCCTGGCGATCGTCCGGAGCTGGTCGAGCAGGTCGTCGGGGGCCATGATCGTGGTACGGCGCATCCGCGTCATTATGGCACTCATTATGTCACAGGAATGTGAGGGGTTCGTGCCGACTTCGGGCCGGTGACGCGGGCCGGACGGGCGGTCAGCGAGCGCCGAGCTTCTCGTGCACCGGCTGCGCCCAGAGCCCGGCGCCGTCCTCCGCCGGCAGCTCCTCGAACGCGAGGCCGAGCACGTCGGCGAGCGCGTCGGCCGCGGCCGGCCGGACCTCGTCGACGTTCAGCGTCCGTCCCAGCTCCCGTGCCATCGTCGTGAACTGCGCATCCTCGAGGCCGCAGGCGGTGATCCACTCCGTGAACGGCGCCGGGTCGAGGTCGACGTTGAGGGCGTAGCCGTGGGTCGTCACCCAGCGCGAGACGTGGACGCCGATCGACGCGATCTTGCGGGGGCCCTGTCCGCCGCCAGGCGGCATCCAGACGCCCGTCAGCCCCTCGATCGTCGTCGCCTCGAGCGAGAAGACGGCGAGTGTCCGCACGATCGCGTCCTCGAGCATCCGCACGTAGCGCTTGACGTCACGGCCGTGCCGGTTGAGGTCGAGGATCGGGTAGCAGACGAGCTGTCCCGGCCCATGGAATGTCGACTTGCCGCCGCGGTCCGTCTCCGCGACCTCGACGTCCGCCCCCGTCGGGACGTGCAGCTCACGCTCCAGCTCGGTGCGGCGGCCGGTCGTGATCACGGGGGGGTGCTCGAGCAGCAGCACCGTATCGGGGATCGCTCCCTGCGAGACCGCTCCCGCGAGCGAGCGCTGGAGCGCGAACGCCTCGCCGTAGGGGACGAGGCCGAGGTTCATCAGGTACGCGCCCGCGGTCACGCGGAGAGCGTAGCCGGGGCGTTGCCGCCGATCATCGGGTCACGCTGCGCCGCCGCTAGCCGGCGTCGTCCCACTGCTCGAGCTTCTCGCGCAGGTCGCGCAGGAAGCCGCCCGCGTACGCCCCGTCGACGAGGCGGTGGTCGTACGTGAGCGTGAGGTTCATCATCGGCCGGATCGCGATCACGTCGTTGCCGAGCTCGTCCTGTACGACCCACGGCCGCTTCACGAGCGCATAGGTGCCGAGGATCGCCGCCTGCGGCTGGTTGATGATCGGCGTCCCGTGGAACGTCCCGAACCCTCCCGGGTTCGTGATCGTGAACGTGCCGCCCTGGACGTCGTCTGGGAGCAGCTTCTTCGTGCGCGCGCGCTCTGCGAGGTCGGCGACCGAGCGAGCGAGCCCGAGCAGGTTGAGGTCCTGCGCGTTGCGGATCACCGGCACGATCAGGCCCCGGCCCTCGTCGAGCGCGACCGCGATCCCCAGGTTCACGAACTGGCGCGTGACGATCTTCTCGCCCCGGATCTCGCCGTTGACCCAGGGCCAGGCCTCGAGCGCCTCGACGGTCGCTCGCGCGACGAAGGCGAGGTACGTGGGATTCACGCCGTGCGCGCTCTGCCACTCGCGCTTCAGCTGCTCGCGGATCGCGACGACGCGCGACATGTCGACCTCGATCGCGCTCGTCACGTGCGCCGACGTGTCGACCGAGCGCCGCATGTGCTCCATCACCCCGCGCCGCATCGCCGTGATCGGCTCCGCGGCCTCGCCGGGCGCGAGCTCGTCCTCGACCGCCGCCGCGGGTGCTGCGGCTGCCGGAGCGGGGGCAGGCGGAGCGGGTGCCGCCGCCGGCGGCGGCGGCGCGGGTGCGGGAGGCGGTGCGGGGGCGGCAGCCGCGGGCTCGGCCGCGGGCGCCGCGGGGACGGGCGCCGCGGGGACGGCAGCGGGCTCGGCCACGGGTGGCGCCGGCGGCGGCGCGGCCGCTCCGGCCTCG